>CAZPBH010000001.1:0-3138 GCA_964584645.1 uncultured Rhodospirillales bacterium
GCATGTTCGGCACATGCCGGCCATCGGCCCCGGCCCCGTAGAGATTGACCAGGATGCCGGCACTGGATTCCAGCAGCGGCAGCGCGGCCCGGCAGCCATGCATGGTGCCCCGGAGGTTGGTATCGACCATGGCCTGCAGGACAGCCGGATCGGTGCCCGCCAGATTGCGCCCGCCCGTCGCATAGCCGGCATTGTTGATCCAGATGCCGGGCGGGCCGAAACGCTCCACGGCATGGCCGGCCAGCCGCTGCACGGCCTCGGCCTCGCTCACATCGCAGGTGAAGGGCTCAACCTCCCCCAGCGGGCCCAGCGTCTCGCCCGCCGCGGCAAGCGCCTTTTCATCCCTGCCGCTGATCACGACCGGATGCCCACGCTGCAGAAATTCCGCGGCGAGCGCACGGCCAAGCCCGCGGGAGCCGCCGGTGATCACGACGGGCGGAGGGCCGGTCATCAACATGGGCAACCGTCAGGGCAAGGGCGGGTATCGGCACGCACGATCAGACAGAAATGCGCGATAGCGCGCCACGCTTCAACACTTCACCACCGAACACGCCCGTTCCATGTCTGGCGCGCACGCCCAAATGAAGGAAAGATCATGTCGGAGAACCAACCATGAGCCGCTTCATTCTTTCTGCCTTCCTGATGACCGCCTTCGTCCTGACGTCACCTGCAGCCGAAGCCCAGATGCGCGACCGGGAAGCGCAGCGGGCCGCCATGGACGCGCTTGCCTTCATGGCCGGGGAATGGATGGGGCCGGGCTGGCGGATCATGCCCGACGGGGAGCGTGTGGAAAACGTCCACCTGGTGCAGGTGACACCGAAGGCCAACGGGCTCGTCTTCATCATCGAGGGGCGCGGCGTGCGTCAGGGCGACATGGACGCCCGCCCGGGCGATGGCTCCTTTGCGGTCATCGGCTTTGACGAGATCAGCGGCGATTACGTCTTCCATTCCTACGGTTTCGGGGAACGGATCGAGGCGCGGGCGGAGCTGGTCGAGCCACGTGTCTTCCGCTGGACGGTGGAGGGCGACATCACCATGCGCTTCACCGTCGACATCACCACCCCTGGCATCTGGCAGGAGATGGGCGAGGTTCGGTCCACGGCGGAAGAGGCATGGCAGCAGACCTACGCCGTCACGCACTATCTGGTCGACGCTCCCTGAAG
Source organism: uncultured Rhodospirillales bacterium (assembly GCA_964584645.1). Classification (GTDB taxonomy): domain Bacteria; phylum Pseudomonadota; class Alphaproteobacteria; order CAZPBH01; family CAZPBH01; genus CAZPBH01. The sequence continues at coordinate 1,164 of CAZPBH010000001.1, forward strand.
CGAATATCAATCAGATTGAATCATCTGAACGGATGATCTGAGTGCGCTGCGCTCCTGGGCTCAGATCAGCCCGGTTTCCCGAACGGCCTCAAGCAGCGAGGTCTTCATCAGGTGATCGCGCATCGCTGCCGGGTCCTCGGTGATGGCCTGCAGCCGGGCGAGCTCCTTCTCCCGCCAGTCGGGATCGCGGTTCTGCATGCGCCCGCGATTGGCGTCCGCCTGCTTGAGCACATGCGTCTCGGCGATCTCGCGCCGGGTGCGGGCATAGGTGTCGAGCTCCGTGTCATCGCCGCTCTGCAGGGCATGATCGAGAGCGCGGGCGAGCAGGAACCCGTCATGGATGCCGGCATTCATGCCCATGCCACCTGAAGGGCTGTTCAGATGTGCGGCATCACCCGCCAGCAGGATACGCCCGGCACGGAAGCTTTCGGCAATCCGCATGTGGATCGCATAGGGACGGATTTCAGCGATTTCCTCGCCCGCCCCTGGCATGATGGCATTCAGGCGCTCGCGCACACGAGCCGGCTCCAGCGCCTCCTCCAGGCTTTCGCCTTCCTCGGGGTAGAGGCTGACGCGCCAGAGATGCGCGAGCCGCAGCAGGGAGAAGGTACGCCCTCCCTCGATCCAGCAATAGTTGACGTTGGAAAGCCCTTCCAGATGATCCTCGAAGGGAAAGGTGGTGGTGACGAGGATCGTGCGCTCGGGATAGGTCAGGCCCTCGAACGGCATGTCGAGCGCCTTGCGCACGGTTGAGCGCGCGCCGTCGGCACCGACCAGCCAGGCTGTCTTTATCTCGCGGACCACACCCTTCAGGTCGTGCAGCTCGACGACGACGCCCTCATCATCCTGGCGGAAGCTCTCGCCGCGCCAGCCACGCAACAGCGTCACATTGGGCTCATGCGCCAGCGCGGCATAGAGCAGCTCGGCCAGCCGCCATTGTTCGCACTGCAGGCGATAGGGGTGGTTCGTGGCATCGGCCAGCACCGAAAGGTCGAAAACCGCCCGCCGGCCGGAAGGGTGCAGCCGAATCTGCCAGGTCGGCCCCTTCAGACCCTGGGCCACGAGATCGGAACCTATGCCAAGGCGATCAAGCAGATCGAGGGTTGGCGGATGAAAGGTCGAGGCGCGGAGATCACGCCCGACCTGCAGGTTCTCGTCCACCAGAACAACAGTGCGACCGCGCCGCGCCAGATCGAGGGCGGTGACGAGCCCGACCGGCCCGCCACCGATGATGCCGATTTCGGCCGATACGGTTTCGTATGCCATGGCCGCAGTGTTGTTCCGGGGCCGACCCTTCCTGTCAAGCGCTGCGCTGTCGCGCCCGGCCCCGGGGTGCGCTGCGTTACGCTCCCGGCCCCTCGCCCGCAAGGAAGGGCACCATGCCAAGGCGCAGCACATCGCGCGTGAAGTCGCAGGCATAGCCGACCCAGGCATCCTGCAGGAACCGCCCGGCATCATATTCGCTGGCAACGCCATAACCGCCCAGCACCTGAACGGCGAGTTCAGCGTTCCTGATCGCCATGTCGACGGCATGGGTCTTGGCCGCCGGTCCCTTCACCGTACCGGCCGCCATCGGGTCATGCTCGACCGCCCAGGCGGCATCCCAGACCATCAGCCGGGCCGTCTGCACGTTCACCGCCATGTCGGCCAGCTTGAGGGCCACCGCCTGATGCTCGATGATCCGCTTGCCGCCGCTCTTGCGTGTCTTGGCGTAATCGAGCGCATACTCATAGGCCGCCCGCGCCAGCCCGACGAAACCGGCCGCCAGACAGATCGGCATTTCCGGGATCATCATGAACAGCTTGAGGGCCCCACCCTCGCCACCGATCAGGTTCTCCGGACCGATACGGACCTGATCAAGGAAGATCTCGCAATGATGCGAGGCCTTCCAGCCGATCAGTTCGGTCGGGTTGCCGACCTTCAGCCCCTCGGCATCGCGCGGCACGTAGAACATCGAGAGCCCGCCAAAGGCTGG
>CAZPBH010000001.1:3148-7691 GCA_964584645.1 uncultured Rhodospirillales bacterium
CGCGGGATCGGTGCGCGCCAGGATGAAGAACCCATCGGCCACGCCGGCATTGGTGATGAAGGCCGATTTCTGGCCATCCAGCACATAGTGCTCGCCCTCCTTGCGCGCCGGCAGACGAGGGCCCAGCGAGGGATTGGGACCGCCCGCCATCAGCTCTGACCCGCCGACATTGGGCTCGGACTGGGCACCGGCGAAGATCATCGCCTCGCTCTCGATGAAGGGCTTGAGCAGGCGCTCCTGCTGTTCGGGCGTACCGCCGCGCGAGAGGATCAGCGCCACCGTGGTCGTCAGCGCAAAATAATCACCGGCGATCGCGACATCGGCCGCGCCGATCTCTTCCAGGATGATGCAGGCATCGAGGCAGGAACGCCCGGCCCCCCCCATCTCCTCCGAGATCAGCATGGAGGCAAAGCCCAGCGCCTTGCCCTTGGCGTACATCTCGCGCGTCACCTGCCAGGCCTGCCCATGGGCCACGCCCTTCAGCTGCGGCACCAGCGGCTTGATTTCCTTCTCGGCAAATTGCCGGGCCGTGTCCTGAAGCAGTCTCTGATCTTCATCGAGGGCGAAATCGACCACACGCCTCTCCCGTCATGTTGGTGTTCTTCGAGGTTGTCGGGCTGTTGTGGCGCAGCCGCGCGGCCGACAACAAGGGACTTAAGCGCGCAGGGTCATAACCTCAGGTAAAGGGTCGCGACGATCCGTAACATTGACCCCGCACGCCAGTTTTCCCACGCTCCCTTTTCCTGATTTCACCCAAAGGCGGAACCGCGATGACCCCATCAGCCCCAAGGCCGGCAAGCCATGCGAAGATCGACCAGGCACGGCGCAACTTCCTGAAGCGCAGCGCGGTCGGGCTGATCACCGTTTCGGTCGGCGGGGCGCTTGTCCAGCTCAGCCCGCGTGAGGCGAAGGCCCAGGGTGTGGTCTATCAGGTGCTGACCCTCGAAGAAGTGACAACGCTGGAGGCGCTGGGCGAGACCCTGCTGCCCGGCGCGGCCGACGCCGGGATCGCGGCCTTCATCGACAGCCAGCTCGCCGCCGGGTTCGAGGACTCGCTGCTGATGATCCGCTATATGGATGTGCCCCCACCCCATGCGCCCTTCTACAAGGGTGGGCTGGCAGCACTGGATGGTTTTGCCCGCAGCATGATCGAACAGCCCTTCCATGAGCTTGACGACGAGGCCCGCGCCGACCTCGTGCGCGCCTTCCAGTTCACCCAGCCCGAGAGCTGGCAGGGCCCGCCGGCACCGCTGTTCTACTTTGTCACGCGCGCCGATGCGGTGGATGTCGTCTATGGCACGATGGAGGGCTATGAGAAGCTCGACATCCCCTACATGGCGCATATCGAGCCACCCTCGAAATGGTGACCCAGCCACGGGTGGACGTCGCCATTGTCGGCGCCGGGGCGGCCGGGTGCCTGTTCGCCGAACGCCTCGCCAAGGCTGGCAAGAGCGTCATAGTGCTGGAAGCCGGGCCGGCTTGGACATTGGACGATCTGGTCAGCTCGCAGATCTGGTCGCGGCGGCTGAAATGGGGCGGGGCGCCGATGCTGGCCGAGGGCGAGCAGCGCCCGGCGATGAACATGAATTCGGGCTGGGGTTTTGGCGGGGCAGCCCTGCACCATTACGCCGTCTGGCCGCGCCTGCATGAGGTGGATTTCGAGGTCAGGGGCCGCTGGGGCCTCGGTCTCGACTGGCCGATTTCCTATGAGGATCTGCGGCCCTGGTACGATAGGGCGCAGGCCGAGCTGGGCGTCTCAGGCGATGCCGAGCGCGAGGTCTGGCGCCCACCCGGCGAACCCTATCCGATGCCGGGCCAGCCCGTCTTTCCCCATGGCGAGTTTCTGGCGCGCGGCTTCGAGGCGCGCGGTCACCGGCTTGCCCCCACCCCGGCGGCGATCACCACCGACTGGTATCAGGAGCGCCCGCCCTGCATCTGGGATGGCTGGTGCGATGCCGGCTGCCCGGTCGGCAGCCTCGCCAACCCGCTGATCCGCCATTTTCCGGAAGCGCAGAAGGCCGGTGCGAGCTTCAAGGCCAACAGCCCGGTCACGGCCCTGCTGTTCGACGATGACGGCCGGATCGACGGGGTCCGTCATGCCGAAGGCGATACCCTGCACGACCAGCCGGCCGATCTGGTGATCCTGGCCGGCGGGGCGATCCAGAACACGCGGCTGGCGCTGGCCTCGGGTCTGGAGGCCCATGGCATGGGACGGTATTTCCACGCCCACATGATGGTCATGGTCTACAGCCTGTTTGCCGAGGAGACCTTTGTGCATCTGGGGGCGACTACGGGCTCGCTTACCTCGCGCGAGGGCTATGACGCCAAGGACGACCGGCCGGGCGAGGCGTTCGGCAGCTGGCAATGGCTGCTGGGTGCGGCACTCAAGCCCAATGACCTGATCGGCATCGCGATGACGAGGCCCGACATCATGGGGGCCGATCTGCACGGCTTCATGGAGCGGGCCAGCCGCCACATCGCCCAGCTGGGGGCGGTCGTCGAGACGATCCCGCGACCCGAAAACCGGATCGAACTGGTCAGCGAGACGGACGCCCAGGGCGTTCCGCTGGCGCGCACCCATCACACGATCCATCCGCGTTCGATGGCGCTGTGGGCCTGGCTGAACGGGGAAGGCCCGCACTTCGCCGAAGCTGCCGGGGCGCTTGAGAGCTGGACGGTGCCGCCGATCCCCAACCATCTGATGGGCGGGCACATCATGGCCGCGACGCCCGAGGAAGGTCCCTGCGATGCGATGGGCCGGCACTGGGACCATCCCAATCTGCTGTTCACCGGGGCGGGGCTGTTTCCGACCTGCGGCGGGGTCAATCCGACCTTCACGCTCTATGCCCATGGCATGCGCACCGCCGCCGACATGACCGAGCATTGGAGCGACTACACCCATGGCTGAGACCACCCCCAGCGCCTTCGACGAAAAGGTCGATGTCGTGATCGCCGGCGCCGGCGCGGCCGGCAGCTATTATGCCCGGCGCCTCGCGCGGGCCGGCAAGTCCGTGGTGGTGCTGGAACCCGGCCCGGCCTGGACGACCGACAGCATGGTCTCCAACCAGCTTTATGCCCGCAGGCTGAAATGGGGCGGAGGGCCGGTCGAGCAGTCGGGCCAGCACAAGTTTCCGCACAACATGAACACGGGCTGGGGGCTCGGCGGGGCGGCGCTTCACCATTACGCCACCTGGCCCCGGCTGCGGCCCGAAGACTTCCGGATGCGCGAGCTCTATGGCCGTGGCTTCGACTGGCCAATGAGCTATGAGGATCTGCGCCCGCATTACGACCGGATCCAGGAAGAATACGGCATCGCCGGCGATGCAGAGCAGGAGATCTCGCGGCCCGAGGGTGACCTCTACCCCCTGCCCCCGATCCCGCTGTTTCCGCAGGGCGAGGTGCTGAAGCGCGGCTTCGATGCGCTGGGCCTGCACACCGCCCCGCAGCCGATGGCGATCCTGACCGACTGGTATAAGGATCGCGAGCCCTGCATCTGGGATGGCTGGTGCGATGCCGGCTGCCCGACCGGGGCGCTGGCCAACCCGCTGGTCACGGACATTCCCTGGGCGAAGGCAGCGGGGGCGGAGTTCCGCACCGGCTGTACGGTCGCCCGCGTGATAATGGGTACCTATGGCAAGGCCGAAGCGCTGGCCTATCATACGGAGGATGGCAGCTTGCGTGCGCAACCGGCCGATCTGGTCGTGCTGGCTGCCAATTCGGTGCAGATACCGCGCATCCTGTTCAATTCGGCCGAGGGTGGGCTGGCCAATGGCTCGGACACGCTGGGCCGCTATTTCATGCTGCACGCCTATGCGCTGCTCTATGGGCTGTTCGAAGAAGATACCGCGCCCTATCTCGGCGTCTCGGGCGGCATGCTCAGCTGCCGCGACGGGCACTGGAAGGACCGCAATCCGGGCTTTGGGGCCTATAGCTGGCAGATCGCGCCGGCGATGAAGACAACCGATTTGTTCGGGGTCGCGATGACCCGCGCCGATGTCTTCGGCCAGGCCTTTCACGACTTCATGAAGGACGCCAACCGGCACATCGCCTCGATGGCCTCGCTGAACGAGGAGATGCCGCAGCCAACCAACCGGGTGACGCTGGCCGGAGAGGCCACCGACCGGTTCGGCATGCCCCTGGCCCATATCCATCACAGCTATGATGCCGATGCGATGGCGCTGTGGGACCATACGGTATCAGAAGGGCTGGCCGTCATGGAGGCCGCCGGCGCCCGCGAAAGATGGCAGAGCCCGATGATGGCGCCCGGCCATATGACCGGTGGCACGATCATGGGTGATGATCCCGAAACCAGCCTCGCTGACGGCTTCGGGGTCACCCATGAGGTGCGTAATCTGGTGATCGGGGGCTCGGGCCTGTTCCCGACCAGCGCCGGCGTGAACCCAACCTACACGATCTATGCGCTGGCCTCACGCTCGGCCGACCAGATCGTTGAGCATTGGAGCGATTACGCGGGCTGAGCGGCCCGCGCACGCAGAGCCCGTAAAGGCTTCAGCCCTTCAGATCGAAGACGATCTTGCCCTTG
>CAZPBH010000001.1:7701-17366 GCA_964584645.1 uncultured Rhodospirillales bacterium
GGCCGCCCTCGACAAGGCGGTGGGCCTCCTGGGCGTCTTCGAGCTTCATGACGCGGTCGACCGCCGGCTTCACCTCGCCCGCCTCGACCAGCTCGGTCAGCTTTTCCAGCTGCTCGGGCGCCTGTTCGAAGGCCACCGGGGTCGTGGTCACCTGGTATTTGGCCGAATAGGCATCGCGGTTTTCCTCTTCCAGCTTGTCGGCGCGCAGCACCGTCAGCAGATGCCCGCCGGGCTTGAGGATCTCGTACGAGCGAAGGTTCACCTCGCCGCCGATCGGATCGAAGACGATATCGAATTCGTGGCCGAGCCGGGTGAAATCATCATTCGTGTAGTCGATGACAACATCCGCGCCGAAGCTCTTCACGTAATCCACCTTAGCGGTCGAGCAGGTCGCGCCGACATAGGCGTCCCAATGCTTGGCCACCTGCATCGCCATGGTGCCGAGGCCACCGCCCCCACCCTGAACGAAGACCTTCGCGCCCTTCTGGATGTTGGCGATCTTCTGGAAGCCATAGAGCGCGGTCAGGCCGACCATCGGCATCGAGGCTGCCTCGATCATCGAGATGTTCTTCGGCTTCTTGCGCACGAACTCAGCGTTGATCGAGAAGTATTCGCCGTAGGAGCCCCAGCGCGGCGGCTCGGTGATCCCCCAAACCTCATCGCCGACCTCGAGGTTGGTGACCTGCGCGCCCTTGGCCGCGACCACGCCGGCAAAGTCGGAGCCGATCACATGCGGGAACGGCACCGGATAGAACCGGTACATGAAGCCGCGCCGCACCTTCCAGTCGAAGGGGTTCACCCCGGCTGCATGGACCTCCACGAGGATGTCGTTGTCGCGAACATGGGGCTTGTCGAGCTCCATGACCTTGAGGACGTCGATCTCGCCGAATTCTTCAATGGCAACCGCTTTCATGGGTCTTGGGCCTCCCGGTCCTTTAGATTGATCGAAATGTTCAGGATCGTGTCGGGTCGGGATTGACCCGCACGAGCTTCTTGCCCGGCGGCGCATCGCCGAACAGGCTGCAAAAGGCTTCGGGCGCGGTTTCGATGCCCTCATAGATGTGCTCGATCAGGGTCAGACGGCCCTCACGGAGCATGGCGCCGAGCGTGCGCAGACCGTCATCGCGCCGGTCGTCGAAATCGGCCAGCAGGAAGCCACGCAGGTCGAGCCGCTTGAAGACGATCCCGCCCATCTGCGTACACGGCGGCGCCGAGGAGCCCGCCCCATAGCCCGAGATGAAACCGGCCGAGACGATCCGGCCATGGACCTTCATCACACCGATGCCGGCATCCATCGTTTGCCCACCCACGGTATCGAGGAACAGGTCCACGCCGTCCGGGGCGGCCTCGCGCAGGTCGGCGGCCAGATTGCCGGCCTTCCAGTCGATGGCCGCATCCACACCCACTGTCTCGCGCAGATAGGCAAGCTGCTCCGGCCCGCCGCCGATGGCGATCACATGGCAGCCGCGCGACCTGGCCACCTGGCAAGCCACCGTGCCGACCGCACCCGCGGCAGCACTGACCAGTACGGTCTCGCCATCCTGCAGGCCACCACGGCCGGTCAGCGTGAACAGCCCGGTCAGGCCGGACGAGCCCAGCAGGCCCACAGCGGCCGAAATCGGCCCCAGGCTCGGATCCACGGGCTGCAGACCCTGGGCCGGAAGCGTGTTGCGTGTGCGCCAGCCGATCTCGCCAGCCAGATAATCGCCGGGCCTGAAGGCCTCCGAGCGGCTCTCGACCACGCGCGCCACGCCGCGGCCGATCAGCGGCTGGTCGAGCGGCAGCGCCGGCGGGAACTTCGCATCGGCATTGAGCTGCATCCGCACGAACGGATCGCAGGAGAAATAGATCGCCTCGACGAGCACCTCGCCCTCACCGGGCGGGCGTACCTCCACGGGATCGACGCTGAACAGCCCGGGCTGGGGATCGCCCTCGGCATAGCGCCGCAGATAGACGGCCTTTTCGCTCATCGTGCGCGCCTTTCCAGAAAGTCCTCGACCGCCGCGTTGAAGGCTTCCGGTTGCTCGATGTTGGAGAGATGGCCGGCACCTTCGAGCAGCACGAGCTCGGCATCGGGGGCGCCGTCAGCGATCGCGCGGCTGATCGCCGGGGTTGCGATCCGGTCTTCCGTGCCGCTGATGACCAGCAGGGGGGTTTTCAGATCGCCATAGGCAGGGAAGGCCGTGTAGCGGGTCACACAGTCCATCGTCTTGATGTAGCTGTCCTTGTGGAGGGCGGCGATGCTCTCCTCGAGGCGTGCGCGCTGCGCATCGGTGGCGTTGGGGCCGATCAGGGTCTGCACGAGATTGGGGGCGATGTCGCGGGGCGTCAGCCCGTCCTCGACCAGCGGCTTCTTGCGCAGGCGCAGGAACTCCTCGACCTTCTCGGGCGCCTGGTTTTCCTTGGCCCCGGCCGAGGTGTCCGCCAGCACGATGGCCTTCACGCGCTCCGGATGCCGGGCGAAGAAATCGATGGCGATCCGCCCGCCCATGGAGAGCCCGCACAGGACAACCCTTTCGGCGCCCAGATGATCGAGCGCCCGGATCAGGTCGGCCGAGAAATCGGCGAAGTCGAGGGCGCCCTCGTAATCCTCGCTGTCACCATAGCCGCGCGCATCCCAGGCGGCACACCGCCAGCCAGCCGCCGCGAAATGGTGCAGCTGCTCACGCCAGTTGGTGCGGTTGCCGCCGATGCCGTGCAGGAAGAACAGCAGAGGCCCATCCCCCGCAAGCTCGACCGCCAGGCGCGGGGTGCCCGGAACCGTGACCAGCTCACCCATCAGGCGTCGTAGGCCAGCGGCGGCTGAAGCTTGCCGTCCTTGACGATCACCTGACCATCAAGCTCGATCGTGCACTTGCCGACCGGCAGGTCATAATGGCCGAGCGTATAGCGGTTGGCGCTGGGGTTCGCCCCGGTCGAATAGAGGAAATTCCCGGCATAGGCGCGCTGCTCGGTCCCGTTGGTGTGGGCCTTGTCGTACATCACCAGCGCATCCCAGCGCGCGCCCGGGTTCATGCCCCAGCCGACATGGCTGACGCCATAGGCATTGCGGTCGCCCCAGGCGGCGAAATAGCTGCGCATCAGATCGGCATCGACACCGGTCCCATCGATCTCCTCGACGAAATCGTCCTTGATGATCAGCCGGATCGGCTTTTCCAGATAGCGCTTGAAGGTCAGGTTGATGTCGCCCTCGTCGAGAACGAGCACACCGTTGATGGAATTGGCCGGCGGGAAGCAGGAGTTGATGCCGCCGGGCCAGCTGGCGAGCTGGCTGGGGTTCGGAGAGACGCCCCAATTGCCGCCCACACGCGCACCTTCGAGCACGATATCCAGGTCGGTGCCGGCAGCGCTGGTCACCCGCATCTTCTTGGCGTTGACCATCATCTCCCGGCCGATCTTGACCTTCTCCACCACCTTCTCGCTGGCAGCCAGTCGCTCGAGCGCCTCGGGATGTTCGTTGGAGACATAGACCGCACGGCTGCCCGAGCCGAGGATCGTCGGGGTTTCGGGCGCGTGCATGATCCCTTCAACCGTGCAGTCAGCTATGAAGATACCGCCCGAGAGCGCCTTCACCACCGGCTCCAGCCCCTGGATCGCGTGGCTCGACCCGGTGGAGCGGACCGGCACGATCTCTTCCTGCGGCGGGCTCGGGATCATCACATGGAAGGGCTTGGCGCCGATGCGCAGCAGCGCCAGCTCGGCCAGCCGGACGTTGATCTGCCGGCTCTGGCTCTCCGAGAGGATCGCGACCGTGTCGCCCTCCCGGACATTCGACATCTCGAAGGTCCGGCGGAAGGTCTCGATCCATTTGTGCTCGATCCGATCCTGAAGCATGCGACGAGGTTCCCCTGTTTGGCCCGAAATCTTGCGTAGGTACTGCCCTGAACGTGGCGGATCGGCCACGCCGGCGACAACTTCAAAGCTGGCAGCGAGGCATAACTTTCAGATATGTCGGCTGAGGTACCCCTCAGGCACGCCCTTCACCCGGCCACAATGCCGAGCTCGACCCGGCCGACAGCACCGAAATCGGCCACCACCTGCTGACCCGGAAACGCCTCGGCAAAGCAGATCGATCCGGTCGCGACCCACATGCCTGCCAGCAGCGGATCGCCGGCCGCAAGGCGCTTTTCGGCCAGCCAGCGCACGGCACGAAGCGGGTTGCCGAGCGAAGCATCGCCGCGCCCTGTACCCCGTTCCTGCCCATCGATCAGAAGCCGCACCTCCAGCATCGACCAGTCGGCGGGCAGCGGGTCGATCTGCGGGCCGACGACCAGGCCCTCATGCAGCCCGTTATCGGCCAGCAGGAACATCGGCGAGATGCTGAAGGGTTGGGCGAAGGACGGGCGGTTGATCTCGATACCGGCATGAACCGCACCCGGATCCTCCTCGAAGCGCGCCAGTGCGGCCTCATGATCGAGGTCCGTGGCGAGACGGATGAGGATTTCGGGCTCAAGCGCCACACCTTCTGGCCGGGCGGCCCAGCCGGCCCCGCTTTCCACCACCCTGTCGGCAGGGATGCGCCCATAGAAGGGCTCCTGCAATCCCAGGGTCTTCTGGTTGGGTGCACTTGTGGCCCCGACCTTGTAGCCGGCGAGCACGCCCAGATGGGGGGCGAGCTCGGCCGAGATCACATAGGCGGCTTCCGGGTCGGCGGGCGCAAGGGCAGGGTCAGGATCGACGATTAGCGCGCCGCCCTTGCGCACCTCCAGAATCTGGCGTGTCAGCGCATGCATGAGACAGCCCTGTCCTGCGAGGGCCGCCTCAGGCCGCGGCTGCGGGCGTGAAATCCTCGATCACCTCGCCGTCCTGATAGACAAGGCCTTCCTTGTTGTCGACCACGAAGGGAGTATCAAAGAAGATGATCTCAGGCTCACCGCCCGTCTGCTCCTTGATGACCTTGCGGGCATGAGCATAAAACGCCTCGGCCGCGTCCTTGTCCGACCAGAGATAGACGCCGTAGCCATACATGCCTTCCCAGTTCAGAGCGATATACTTGCGGATCAGGCCTTCCTTGCCCTTGTACCAGTTCAGCGTTTCCTTGATTTCTTCGAGAGCCACATCACGCGTCAGGCCGGGCTTCAGCGGGTATTTCGAGAAAACGCAGAACATCGGAACGATCCTTTCGTTGACAATTCAATGACCGTGGATGTGGTGCCTGCAGCGGGCCGCACAAGCAACGGGAAGCGGGTCACGCGGTCGCGGTCGTGGTGTCGGCATCATCCTCTTCCGGATCGGGCGCGAACCACATCCGGGCCAGCAGATTGTCCTTCAGCACGTAGTGATGATAGAGCGCGGCCAGCACATGGAGGCTGACCAGACCGGCCAGCAGATAGCTCGTGATCTCATGGCCCTTCATGGGCGGGAAGACATCGAAGCTCTCCGGCAGCGGGGCATTGTTGGCAAACACGTCAAACAGGCCCGACAAGGTTGCGACCCCGAGCCCGCTGACGGCCATGCCCAGCACCAGCACATAGAAGGCGTAATGGGTGAACACGGCGAGGCTGTCGAGGAACCTGTTGCCGGTCGAGGCTTTCGGCGGCTTGGCGGTGAACAGACGCACGCCGAAACGCACGGCCATCAGCGTGAAGATCACCACACCGATCGAGAAATGGAGCTGCAGGAGTTCGGCCTTCTCGCCGCCATTTTCCATGTTCTCCAGAATGAAGAACCCGAGAGCCAGCATGCCGACGATCATGATCGCGATGATCCAGTGCAGGGCGACAAGGAAGGGATGATAGCGCTCAGGCTTTTCGGGGGCGGGGGCGGTGGTGGCGTCGGTCATGGTCAAACTCCAGAATCAGGCAATCAGATGTTCAGGCGGTCACGGGCGCTTCGGGACGCATGCCAGGCGGCGGGCCTTCCATCCCCGGCGGCGGGCCACCTGCGGGCATGCCCGGCGGCGGACCACCAGCCTGCATCTTCAGGAACTGTACCATGCCGAGGCGCAGCATATCGCGCGTCCCGTCGCAGCAATCGCCGATCCAGGCATCGTTCAGATAGCGACCGGTCGGATAATCCTGCGCCACACCGTAGGAACCCAGCACCTTGAGCGCGCGCTCGGCATTGGCGATGGCCGTGTCGATGGCCGTCGTCTTGGCAGCAGGTGAAAGGATGCCAGCGGCGTGAGGGTCGCCTCTCTCGGCACCCCAGGCCAGCTTCCAGACCAGCAGCCGGGCGGCTTCGAGATCGGCCACCATGTCGGCCAGCTTGAGAGCCACCGCCTGATGTTCGATGATCGGCTTGCCCCAGCTCTTGCGTTCCTGGGCATATTGGAAGGCGGTCTCGAAGGCCGCACGGGCGAGGCCGAGATAGCAGGCAGCCAGACCCGAGGCGAGGTAGGGCACCGTCTGCATGAAGAACAGGCCCCAATTCCCGCCTTCCTCGCCGATCATGTTTTCGGCCGGCACACGCACATCGTCCAGATAGACCTCGGCATGCATTGCCGTGTCCCAACCGATCAGATGGGTCTTGCCGCCCACCTTGAGGCCGGGCGTGTCCGCCGGGACATAGAACATCGAGGTCGAGGCAAAGCTGGGCGCATTCAGGTTGGTGCGCGCCATGATGAAATAGCTCTTCGCCGCACCGGCATTGGTCGAAAACCCGGCCTTGGTGCCGTTCAGGACGTAATGATCGCCCTCGCGCCGCGCATGGGTGCGCAGGCCGATCTTCGGGTCGGGATCGGGCGTGAAGCTGTCGGCACCCGCCACATTCGGCTCGCCGCTCGCACTCGCCAGTACGTGATCATTGCTTTCGGTGATCTGCGGCAGCCAGCGCCGGCGCTGTTCCTCGTTGGCGCCGCGGGCGATGATGATCGGCGCCGTCATGGAGACATTGAAATAGCTGGCCGCGATGCCGAGATCGGCCGCGCCGAATTCCTCCATCACGATCACGTTGTCGAGGCAGGTGCCCCCCATCCCGCCATATTCTTCCGGGATCAGGAGCTTGGTCAGGCCGAGCTCGGAAGCCTTCTGATAGACCGGCCGGACGAGGTCCCACGGGCTGGTGCCTTCCGGGCGGTTACGCACAGCCTCGGCGAGAGGGACAATCTCGTTCTGGGCGAAATCGCGCGCCGTTTTCTGGATCATCTGCTGTTCATCGGTCAGCGAAAAATCGACCATGCGCGCAACTCCTCAATTAGTCTGGATGGGGCTCTCGTGAAATTCAGGCAATAAAAAAGGCCTGCGCGAGCAGCGAAATATTCGCCCTCGGCAAGCCTCTTTGCTTGGGACGGGACAGTAGTGCGGGACGTACCGCCCGGTCAACCCTCATGCAAACCGTTCGATCACGGCCTGCGCAACTTGTCGCAGGTTCAAGTTGCGCTGCATGGCGGTTTGTTGCATCTGCCGATGCGCCTCGACCTCGCTCAGGCCGCGCTGGTTCATCAGAAGCGCCTTGGCCCGGTCGACGAGCTTGCGGGTCTCCAGCTGTTCGTTCAGATGGCGCACCTTCTCGCCCAGCTTCGCTTCGCGCAGGAAGTGGGTGACGGCAAGTTCGACGGCCGGGGCGATGTCCTGAGCGCGCAAGGGCTTGGTGATGTAGGCCATGACCCCGTGATCGCGCGCCTGGCGCACCAGATCGGGGCTCGAATGGGCGGTGAGCATGATGACCGGATATTCGGGCGCAAGCTCGCGCGCGACCTCGAGCCCGTCCTTGCCCGGCATCTTGATGTCCAGCATGACGACATCGGGCTTGTGCCGGGCCACCAGCGCCAGCGCCTCCTCCCCGTCGCGTGCGGCGGCAACCGGCTGGTAGCCTAGTTCTTCCAGATGCTCACTCAGATCCTTGCGGATCAGGGCTTCATCATCGGCCAGCAGGATACGGAAACTCATCCCGCGGGCTCCCGTTTCAGATCCGGGAAGGGCACGACGAAGCGCGCGGCCGTGCCGGTCTCAAGACCCTCGATCTCGAAGGTCCCGCGCAGTTCCTCGGTGATCAGGGAGTCGACGATTTCGAGGCCGAGATTCCCCGAGGCGCGGGGATCAAAGCCCTCCGGCAGGCCCTTGCCGTCATCCTCCACGGTCAGATGCAGATGATGATCGGTCCGCAGCCCGGTAATCCGGATCGTGCCCCGACCCTCCGGGCCCAGCCCATGCTCCATCGCATTCTGGACAAGCTCGTTGACGACGAGGGCGAGGAAGGTCGCCTCGCGCGAGGGCATCACGAGACGCTCGCCCGTCAGGTCGATGACCAGATCGGCGTCCTTCGCGGTCAGCTGGGCGACCCGGCCCAGCATCTCGCCCAGATCGACAACCCCGACATCGGCCTGCGACAGGGTTTCATGGACAATCGCGATCGACATGATCCGGTTGACCGATTCCTCCAGCGCCTGTTCGGCACCGATCTGGTCGATCCGGCGGCGCTGCATGTTGAGCAGGCCGGCGACGGTCTGGAGGTTGTTCTTGATCCGATGATGAACTTCCTTGAGCAGCGTGGAGCTTGTCTCCAGCGCCCGCCTTTCGAAGAAGATGGCGAGCTGCCCGCCGACGGAGCGCATGAACTCGCGCGTCTCGCTCGCATGGTGCGGGCGGAACAGCCATTGCTTGCCACTCGACGAGTAGAGGTTCAGCACGCCGCGCATGACGTTGCTGGCCGAGATGATCGGCAGAGAGAGCACATGATGGTCCAGCCCCTCCAGATCGGGGGCCGGCAGGGGCGGCCGACGCTCGGGCCCGGCCAGGATGAGCCGGCGATGCACCTCCTGCCAGCGTGCGAGTCGGTCATCGATATCGGGCTGGGCCAGCGAGACACCCTCGGCCCAGGCCGCGCCCTCGCGGGTCAGCAGATGGCGGTCCGGGTCGATCGACCAGAGCTCGACCCCCGTCAGATTGAGAATGCGGCGTATCTGGGCCGTGATCGCCGGGAACACGTCGCGCGAGGAGCTGCGCAGCGCCAGTTCCTCGCCCAGGCGGTTGAGCACCGTGATGAATTCGAGTTTTCGCCCGATCGGGGTCCAGCTGCGCCAGCGCGACAGCCAGGCAGCAAGGCGGGCCCCCGCCCCGGGTCGCGCTGCAGGAACCGGGCTGGCCGTCACCACCGCCACCGTCCGATCACGCCGCAGCGCGGGCCCGGCGGCTGGGCCAGGGTTCATCGAACCGCAGGCGGACGCGCCGCGGCAGCAAACGGGTCAGATCGAGGCTCGCATCGGCGGCTTGCTCCATGTCGAGCAGGATACCCTCATTCAGCATCCGGCGCACGGCCGCAAATTCGTGCGGCCGGTTGACCGTGTTGATCCCGAGCAGCCGGTCCTGTCGGTAATAGAAGACGGAAAAGTTGCTCTTGCCCGTATGGCCGCGCACGACATGAGCGTCATAGTCGAGCGAATCCCCTGCCGATTGCAGCCGCAGATCGTATTGATCGGACCACACCCACGGGGTCTGCTCATAGGCCTGATCATGGCCCGTCAGAGTGCGCGCAATCGTCTTGCCCTGCTCCACCGCGTTGTGCACCGTCTCCAGCCGCGTGCGTCGGCCGAGCAGCGGGTGATCGAAGGACGCACAATCACCGGCAGCGAGGATGTTGGGATCGCTGGTGCGCGCATGCAGGTCGACGAGGATGCCGTTGTCAGTGGCGATACCCGCCTCCTCGGCCAGTTCGAAATTGGGCAGGATGCCGATCCCGACAATCACGAAATCGGCGGCGCGCGCGTGGCCATCGGCGCTGACCAC
>CAZPBH010000001.1:17376-43305 GCA_964584645.1 uncultured Rhodospirillales bacterium
CCGGCGTCGGGTTGATCTCGGCCACCTGCACGCCGGTCTCGACATGCACCCCGTGACGGCTGTGGGTATCGGCGAAGAATTGCGAGACCATTGGCGCCACCACCCGGGGAAGCAGCCGGTCCTGCGCCTCGATCACCGTGACCTTCAGGCCAAGCTTGACGAGGATCGCCGCCGTCTCCAGCCCGATGAAGCCACCCCCGATGATCACCGCGCGCCGCGCACCCGGCAGGCAGGCCCGGATCGCATCCACATCGGCCAGTGTGCGCAGATAGAACACGCGCTTGTGGTCCGCCCCGGGCACGGGGAGCTTGCGCACTCGGGTGCCGGTGGTCAGCGCCAGCTTGTCATAGGCGAGGTCCTGGCCGTCATCGAGGCGAAGGCGCTGACGGGCGCGGTCGATCTGCACCGCGCGGCGGCCGAAGATGGTCGTCACCCCGTTCCGGTCATAGAAGTCCATCGGCCGATAGAGCAGCCAGTCGGGCGCGAACTTGCCCGCCAGATATTGCTTGGACAAGGGCGGGCGCTGATAGGGTGCGACCGGCTCATCCCCCACAAGGGTGATCGGGCCCTGATGGCCTTCCAGCCGGGCCTGGTCGATGGCCTGGGCCGCCGCCTGTCCGGCGCCGACGAGAACGAGATGATCGGTGCTGGCCATCGGCTTCAGGGCCTCGTGTAGATGATTTGCGGGTTGGCACCGGCGGCTTCATGCAGATGCTGGGTGTCGCGCGCGGCGGCATAGCGGCTGACATCGCTGTCGGGGTCGTTCAGATCGCCGAAATGGAGCGCCCGGGTCGGGCACACCGACACACAGACCGGGTCGAGGCTGTCGACGAGGCGATGCTCGCAGGCCGAGCACTTGTCGGCCGTGCCGATCTGCGGATCAAAGGAAAGCGCGTCATAGGGGCATTCCTCGCCGCAACGCTGGCAGCCGATGCACTTGTCCTTGTCGAGCAGGACGAGCCCGTCGCCTTCATCGCGGAACAGGGCGCGGGTGGGGCAGGCCTGCACGCAGGGGGCGTCGGTGCAGTGATGGCACATCGTCGGCAGCCAGAACATGTCGAGATCGGGATAGACCCCGGTCGGCCGTTCGATGTCGGGATTCTCCTGGCTGTCGAGCACCTGGAGCCGGAATTGTCCCTCCGGGGTGTCATGCTCCATCTTGCAGCCGACGATGCAGGTGTCACAGCCTATGCAGCGCAGCAGGTCGATGACGAAACCGAGCTTCTTCGGGCGGGTCTCTTCCGGCGTTACGGGGGCGAGGCTCATGCCGCGTCCTCCTGTTCGTTTTCTTTCATGACTTCGACCGCGACATCCCAGACGGGGTAATTCGTCTCGATCGTGCGCTCCTGGACCTCGTTGCGGACGATGTGCCCGAGATCGGCGAAATGACCGCCCTTGAAATGGGCGCGCCAGAAGCCCTGCGGCACCGTGACCATGCCGGCCTTGATGCCCTCGTTGATCGAGCAGCGCAGGCGCATCCGCCCCCTGTCATTGAAGACGGAGACCAGATCGCCCTCGTTTAGCCCGCGATCCCGGGCATCGGCCGGGCTGATCTCCAGCATCGGGTCGGGCAACTGCTCACGCACCCAGGGCAGCATGGTGTGCTGGGAATGGGTGGAGTGTACGTGCTTGGGGCTGATCAGCATCAGCGGATAGCGCTTGCCATGGGCCGTGCGCGGGCTTTCCAGCGGTTCCTTGAAGGTCAGCACGGCCTCGTCCTGATCGCGGAACTGCTCGGTATAGAGCTCGATCCGGCCCGAAGGTGTCGGGAACTTCCTGTCGGCAAAGGGCACATGCGGACGCGGGATCTCGACCCTGGCCGCCCCTTCGCGCTTCAGCTCGTCCCAGTCGACGGCGCGCACGGCTGGATCGTCGTGATGCTCAAGGACGAACTTGCAGACCTCTTCATTCGTCATCGACCAATGGGCGCCCTCGCCCATCCGTTCGGCGACCCCGGCGAAGATCTCGTAATCGTTCCTGCTTTCGCCCACCGGCGGGATCGCGCGCTGGCGCAGCTGCAGCCACCAGTTCTCGCCCCCGGCCACGAGGTCCATCTCCTCCTCGTAATAGGAGACACAGGGCAGCACGATATCGGCGAAACGCGCGGCATCGGTCATCAGCTGCTCGGTGACCACGAACAGGTCGAGCTGCGGCAGCGCCTCCTTCGTGAAGCGCTCGAAATTCGGGCTTTGGGTGCCGAACCCGTAGGCCGAGAGCCAGAGCGCCTTGACCGGATAGGGCTTCTGGCTGCTGATGATGTCCAGCATATGCACACCCGGCAGCACCGAGCCGGTCTTGCCGCCGGGCTCCGTCCAGATCTTCGGTGGGTTGAAGGTGACGCGCATATGCGCGCCGTCCAGCAGATTGACCCCGGCATAGGGCTTGCCGATCGCCCCCACCATCGCGCCCAGCGTCACATAGGAACGGTGAACGAGCTGACCGGCATGGTAGCGCTGCGGTCCGGCCCCGGCCCACAGCCAGGGTGTCCTGGCATTCGCATAATCACGGGCGACCCGGCGGATCTGCTCCTCGGGCACCTCACAGATCGCGGCGGCCTCGGCCGGGCGGTAGGCCGCCCAGTGCTCGACCATGACCTCGAAGGCCGTAGGCGCCTGAAAGGACCGGCCATCGGCAAGCGCGACGGCATGACGACCACGCAGGCCCGGCGCCTCGGCAGCATCGGAGGGGCGCAGGCCGTCTTCCGCCACGACCCAGCGCTGATCGGTCTCATCGCCGGTGATCTGACCCCAGCGGAGCAGGGTGCCGGTTTCGGGATCGACCAGAAAGGGGGCGTTGGTATGGGCGCGGACATAGCCCTCGTCCATCAGCCCTTCCTCGATGATCGTGTTGATCATGCCCAGCACCAGCGCGGCATCGGTGCCCGGGCGCGGGCTGACCCATTCATGCGCCTTGGCTGCGGTGCGGGAAAAGCGCGGATCGACGACCGTCAGCCTTGCGCCCTTCTCCATCGCATCGAACAGGAAGCGCATCTCCGAATGGTCGGTGTCGGCCGGGTTGCGTCCGAAGATGAGGACGTAATCGGCATGGTGCAGATCGGCCAGATCGTTGCAGACGCTGGGCACGCCCAGCAGCGGCAGATAGCCCATCATGCAGTTGAGATCGCCCATCATCCCGCCATGGGTCAGCACCGTGCCGCCGAGATTGTTGGCGATGCGTTCTGGCGTCGTGGTGGCCTTGAAACCGTAATTGCCGCTCATGGTCATCCAGGCATTCGAGGCCGGACCGTAGCGGTCGATATTCGCCTGCAGCTTGCCGGCAATCGTGGCAAAGGCCTCGTCCCAGCTGATCACCTCCCATTCACCGGAACCGCGCTCGCCCCTGCGTTTCAGGGGATGGGTCAGCCGGTCGGGATGGTTGACCCGCTGCATCGCCATGGCGATGCCCTTGATGCAGATCCGCTCGAAGCCGGGCTCTGGAAAGGCGGCCGGCTCGATCTTCAGGATGCGATCATCCTTCACAAAGGTATTGATGCCGCATGTGCCGCTGCAATTGGGGGAGCATACGGTACGGACGATACGATCCGGGACGATCTCGCCAGCAACCTTGGGGGTTTCCGTGGAATGCTCTATGCGACCGCTCATGCCTCACCAACCCCGTTCAATGCTTTCATCTTCAACCTAACCATCTACCCTACCCCCATGAGGTTCTTTCGATCAACGCCCCCATGACGCAACGAAACGAAAAGCCGCACCCCATCTGTGGCATGATTCTTGCGGGCGGACGCGCACGTCGCATGGGACGCCCCAAGGCAGGTCTCGTCGTGGGAGGACGGCGGTTGATCGACCACGCGATCGCCTTGCTGGAAGCCTGTGGCGCCGCCGACATCCTGATCCTCGGCGAGGTCGAGGGCATGGCGAGCCTGCCGGATCCGACACCCTTTCCGGGCCCCGCGGCGGCGATCCTTGCCGCCCTTCGATCCCGACCGGGGCCATTTTCATGGCTGGTCGTGCCGGTCGACATGCCGGGGCTGGAGCCCGCGGATGTGCACCCGCTTCTGGCACGCGGCACCACCTCCCATTACGAGCGCGCCGGCTTTCCCCTGGTCATTCATCCGACGAGCCTCGAAGCCCTGCCCGATGATCCGATGAAGGACGCCTCGATGCGCGAGCTTCGCGAGCGGCTTGGCTCTCGCCCGCTTGCGATCCCGGAGGCACGGCAACCATGGTTCAGGGATTGCGATACGCCCGAGGACCTGAAGGCCCTCGAGCATCTGTTGGCGTCCTGATCGCGTCAGGCCGTGGCAGGGGCCGCAGCCGGCGCCTTGGGTTCGGGCCTGGTGCGCTTCCACACCGCCCAGGCAATGCCGATGGTCGAGATCGCCAGCAAATAGCCGCCCGCAAGCTCAACGGCATAGTGCACGATGCCCAGCGTCAGGCAGAAGGCGTGCAGCACATAGGGCACGGCCGTCCAGGTCGGCAGCTGCGGCGCCCGCAGCAGCATGAACGAATGCACGATCCCGCCGATGAAAAGCGCAAAGCCGGAGATCGGCAGAAGAATGCCGCCCAGCGGACCGGTGACGATGGTGTTGGCCAGCCCGACCATGTGCACCTGCGCCTGTGCCGCGATCTCCGCCGCGGCGGGGCCGGCACTTTCGGCCAGAGCACCATAATCGAGATAGAGACGGGCCAGCATCGGCTCGGTGTAGGCAAGAACACCGGTATGGGTCAGGAACAGGGCATTGCCGGCGATTGACAGCATCGATCCCCAGAAGGCGAGCCCCTCATAGCGCGTGCCGCGCATGAACGCCCACAGGGCGATCCAGGCAAAGATCTGGATGACGAGATTGGGCAGCAGCAGCACCCAGGCGAGCTCGTGCACGGCGGTGGAGTTGACCATTGCCCATGTGTCGAACAGGGCGGGGTCATTCGCCACCACGACAGGCCCACGCATATGCAGACCGATAATCGACAGCGGACCGCCGAGGACGAACAGGATCATGCCGACGCGAATGCGCCAGGCGTCTTTCGGGGACATGGCTTTTCCCTTCTCTTCAATGGTTCGATGAAAACGAAACGCCGGCCGAGCAAACCAGCTCGGCCGGCGTCATCATGTTCAGGTGCCGCGCCCTTGCGGCAGGAATGCAGGGTGAGCCGAGGCTCAGAAGCGGAAGCGCGCTTCCACCCCGAATTCCAGAGGCCGACCCGGCGAGCCGGTGGCAATCCCCTGCTGGCCGCGGTTGTCGACCATGTTCCGGAAGTACTCTTCATCCAGCACGTTCAGCACAAAGGCCGAGAACTCGATATCCGGATCGATCAGCGCCCAGGTCCCGCGTAGGTTGAGCAGGCCATAGCTGTCGCTGAGTTCCAGCGGATCGTTTTCGAGCTGATAGGTGAACTCCGAACGCCAGTTCCAGTCGGCCCGCACCGTCAACTCGTCATCATTGGCGAGGAAAAAGGTGTAGGCAGCCGAAGCCGAGAAGTTCCATTCGGGCGTCAGCGGCAGATCATCGTCGATCGAAAGCCCCGGGAACGTGCCGTTGATGGTGGTGTACTCGGCATCCGTCCAGCCGATGGCGGCCGTCAGGTTCAGGCCCCGGATCGGGGACGCGAAGGCCTCGACTTCCGCACCCCAGATTTCGGCATCCCCGACATTGGCCGTTGAGACCTGACCCAGCTCGTTGCTGACCAGCAGCTGGATATCGGTGTAGTCCGAATAGAAGGCCGCCACGTTCAGCCGCAGGCGGTTATCCAGAAGATCGCTCTTCACCCCGATCTCGTAGGTCGAGACTTCTTCGGGATCGTAGGACTGGATGGTATCGACCGCGAGACGCGCCCCGCCCGACTTGAAGCCTTCGGCATAGGAGGCATAGATCAGCGTCGTGTCGTTGAGATCGAAGCTGCCGCCGATCTTCGGGGTCCAGCTGTCGAATTCCTGTTCGTCGCTGATGGTACCGCCCAGAAGGCTGACGACACCCTGCGGGATGCCCAGCGCCGCCGGAATCATGCCCGAGGTGTTATCGAAGATCGACGCCGTTTCCTGGCTTTTCTCCTCATGGCTGAACCGGAGACCACCGAAGATGCTGAAGCGGTCGGTGATGTCGAATTCAAGATTGCCGAAGAGGGCCCAGGTCGTGATCTCGAGGTCGATGGGCGTCGAGATCGACGGGCAGACCCGCACCAGCGGATCGGCCGTCGTGCCGACACACAGGGTAGCGGTGTTGTCGACGGTCTCATCGAAATAGTAGCCCCCCAGAAGGAAGCGCGAACGCCCTTCGAGAAGCTCGCCGGCGACCTGCACTTCCTGGCTGAACTGGCTCTGGTCGACTTCGTTGGTGAAGTCATAGAACGCGTATTGCGAGCCATCGAAGTCACTGAAGCCGAATTCTTCCAGCTCGCGATAGGCCGTGATCGACTTGATCTGAACAGGCCCGGCATCCCAGTTAATGACCAGAGAGGCCCCCCAGCTGTCGGTATCGTCCTGATTGGGCACGCTCGCGAAGTTGTCTTCCGTCTGGCCGGCATCGCCATTGTTCGTGAGATCGGCCGGGAACGGGATACACAGCGGCGAGAAGGCGGCCGGCGGAGGCGCACCACCCGGAGCACCGCCAGGAGGCGGACCGCCCGGAGCGCCACCCGGGGGCGGACCACCCGGAGGCGGACCACCCGGACCGCCCGGAGGGCCACCCGGGCCGCCGGGCGCGCCACCCGGAGGCGGCAGGAAACGACAGAAAGCCGGCCCGCCGGCGACATCGCGGGTGATGGTGTGCTGGGGCGAGTTGCGCCGTGCGGCGAGGTCGACCGAGGCCTCGAAGGTCAGGCTGTCATTCGCCTCGAAGAGCGCATCGATGCGACCTGCATAGCTCTCGCTGTCGCCGAAGGTCTCGCTGGTGAACACATTCTCGGCGAAGCCTTCCTGGCTGCGTGCCAGTGCGGAGACCTTGACCGCCACGCGATCGGCCACCGGCATGTTGAGCCGCGCCCGACCCTCGAACCGGCTCCACGAACCACCGATGAAGGTCACATCGCCTTCAAACCCATCGAGGCTGGGGTCGGAGGTCACGACGTTGATCGCGCCCCCGATCGTGTTCCGGCCGAACAGCGTGCCCTGCGGGCCGCGCAGCACCTCGATCCGCTCGATGTCCAGAAGGTCGAAGGAGGCGCCCTGCTGGCGACCCAGATAAACCTCGTCAATGTAGACGCCCACACCCGGATCGACCGTCAGGGAGTTGTCCACCTGCCCGATGCCACGGATGAAGAATTGGGCATCATCCCCGCCGCTGGCGCCGGAGGTGAAACTCACATTGGGGGCACTGTCGAGAGCATCGGCGACGGCACGGGCGGAGCGCTGGCGCAGCTCCTCGCCCGTAAAGGCGGTCACGGCGATCGGAACGTCCTGAAGGCTCTGCTCACGCTTCTGGGCGGTCACGACGATTTCTTCGACGCCCTGGGCCATCGCTGCCGGCGCGAGCAGGAAGCTGGCAGCCGAGAGCATCAGCATCGAGCGGGTGATCTTGCGGTTCATCAATGGGCCTCCCTGGGGCGCTTTCGTTGGAGTGCTTGGCTCAGCGGACATAAAAAAACGCCATGGGTTCGCGTCAGCGCGTGTGCACCGAACGTCCATGGCGTCTTTGCCCTTTGATCAGCGCCGAGACCCTTGCCCACGGACTCCGCTGCTGTCAATGAAATGTTTTAAGCTTAAAGAAAATCGCGGCCGGTGTTGCCCGGCCGCATCACATGCGCTGATCAGATCTTCTTCACTTCCAGCTTGGAAGCAAAGAGACCCGGGGTGACGACCTTTTCCAGCGTCGCGACGAATTCGGGCGTCCACTGGTCCTTGTAGTCACGCACATAGTCGCGGAAGGTGCGCGGCGGCTTGCCCAGCAATTCGGGCAGGATATCGGTCAGGGGCTCGTTCTTGCCGAAGCGGGTGAGCGTGTAGACCACCGACATGAAGAACAGCACGTCACCCGGCACGCCGCGGCGGATGTAGCGATAAAGGAAGCGCGGCAGCGAAGGGTTCACATAGCGAATATCGCGGCCGAGTTCCTCGGAGAAGATCTGCGCCACTTCCCACATGTCCAGACGCTCCGGTCCGGAGACGACATAGGTCTTCTTGTAGTGCGGCTCGGGCTTGCGGATGATGTTCATGATCGCATCCGACAAATCGCGCGAATCAAGGAAAGATGTCTTGCCCTTGCCGGTCGGCACAAAGACCTCGCCCTTCAGCGCGATGTCGATGATGTGCGAGCTGATGGCCCGGGTGAAGTTCTGCGCGAAATAGCTGGCTTCGAGGATCGTGTAGTTCACGCCCGAATCGCGGATCGCCTTTTCCACCCAGTAATGCGGCACGAACTTCAGCTTGTCGGCACCCGGCACCGAAACATAGATGATGTGCTCGACCCCTGCATCGCGCGCGGCTTCCACAAACGGCGCCATGCGTTCCTTGGCCGTGACCGGATGCGGCAGCGGGAACAGCAGGAAGAGCGTCTTGCAGCCATCGAGCGTCGGCCCCCAGGTCTCACGCTTTCCGAAATCGAACCTGACAGTCGGCACATGGGCGCCGTACTGATCCTGGATCTTCTGCGGATTGCGAGCCGCGATCTTGTAGGGAATATCGCTCTGGGCGGCGAGAGCCGTGGTCAGCTCCGAGCTGACATTGCCACTGGGACCGGTCACCACGAACATGGGCTTTTCTCCTCAATAATGATGCGAAGGGATATGCCATGGCGTCCTTGCCCGGGCACGCATGCCGCCATGGCCGGTTTCCCGGCAGGACGACAGACAACAAAAAAAGGGCCTTCCCCGCGCCGCTGCGCGAAAAAGGCCCCGTTGCCATGAGCGTGCTTGTAGGCGGCTGGCCGGCCCGATGTCAAGCTCGCCGACGCATGCCCTGCGGTTATCACCACGGTGCGGGGTTCTTCTGGAAACCCTGCGGTGGCATGCCACATCGCGCCTTCATGAGCGCTTGCAGCTCGCTGATGGAACACAAGAGGGAAAGAAGGCGCGCATGAGCAGGATTGGCATCATCGGCGGGACGGGTCAGGTGGGCGGGCTGACCGCCGCGCAGCTGGCCGGCGCGAGGGCGGACATCACCGTCATCGCCCGGCGCGCGCCGGAGTACCTCCCGGAAGGTGCGGTCTACCGCCCTGGCGACCTCGAACAGCCCTCCAGCCTGCGCGAAGCACTTGCGGGCATCGACAACGTCTTTCTGATCACGCCCGTGGTCGAGCATGAGACGCGCCTTGGCGTTGATGCCCTCGGGGTGATGGCGGAACTCGGCGTGGACAAGGTCGTCTACATGGCCATCGCCCATCTCGAGGCGATGCAGGAGATCCCGCATTTCGCCAACAAGATCCCGATCGTGGCCCGGCTGCGCGAGGGGCCTTTCCGCCATGTCGTGCTGGCGCCCAACTTCTTCATGCAGAACGATTTCATGGGCGTGCAGGGCATTCTTCAGGCAGGCGTCTATCCGCTGCCGGTGGGCGAGAAGGGGCTCAACTCCATCGATGTCCGCGATATCGCCGATGCCGCCGTGATCGCCCTGACGGGTGATAGGCTGGATGGTCAGGAAGTCCCGTTATGTGGCCCCGACCTGCTGACCGGACCCACAATGGCGGCCACATGGGCTGGCGTGCTCGGCCGGCCCGTAGCCTATGCGGGCGATGATCTGGAGGCCTTCACGGGGCTTGTGGCGCAGGGCTTTCCGGATGCGGGCGAATGGCTGATCCATGATTTGAGGACGATGATGGATGTCAACCAGCGGATCGGCTGTATCGCGACCGAGGCCGAACACCGGGCCTGCGCGGCCGCGCTGGGGCGTCCGCCCCGCCGCTATGCCGACTTCGTGCGTGAGGCCGCCGCCAGCTTCCGATAACCGGTCGTTATCGCCCTTGTCCGGCAAGGGGGCTCGCCATCTGCCCCCCTGAGACCCCACATCGCGCAGACACGCCAAGCCAGCCTCAACCCAGCCAGCCGAGGAGCATCTCCATGAAGGCCATGTACACCGCCGAAGCGACCGCCCAGGCCGGCCGCCAGGGCCATGTCCAGAGCGACGACAATTTCCTGAACCTCGACCTCGCCATGCCGAAGGCGATGGGCGGCACCGGGCAGGGCACCAACCCCGAGCAGCTCTTTGCCGGCGGCTATGCGGCGTGCTTCCATTCGGCGCTGCTGTTCATCGCCCAGCAGGGCAAGGTGAATGCCGAAGGGAGCACCGTGACGGCCAGGGTCGCGATCGGGCAGGACGAAGGCACGCCCGGCTTCAAGCTGGGTGTGGAGCTGATGATTGATCTGCCGAACCTGGCCGAGGATGAGGCCCGCAGCCTCGTCGATCAGGCCCATGGGATGTGCCCCTATTCCAATGCCATCCGCGGCAATGTGGATGTCGAGCTGGTGGTGAAGCCCGGCCAATGAGCAGCTACGCCAAGGATGAGCTGCCGACCGACGGCATTGCCGCGTTGCGCCCGCTGGGCGAGAAGGACCACCCCAACGCCTACAAGCTGAAGCAGGCGCATGAGGCCTTCCAGAAACAGGACCTCGACACCGTGTTCTCGATCTTTGCCGAGGACATGACCTGGATCGTGCCCGGCCGGAACCTGATGAGCGGCACCTTCAAGGGCCGCGAGGGCGTGCTGGAAAGCTTCGGCAATCTGTTCCGCGAGACCGACGCCTATTGGGCTCACCCGCTGGACTATTTCGGCTCCGACAGCCATGCAGCCCTGGTCGCCCATGTGCGGGCCAAACGCAAGGGCAAGATGCTGGATTGTCAGGAAATCCTGCTGTTCCGCATCGACGCCGAGGGTCGGTTCAGCCATTGCTGGCACCTGGCCCTCGACGAGGAAGCCTGGCACGACTTCTTCACTGATTGAGACGACGCTCCCGGGCGACCTTTCAGGCCGCCTGCTTCAACGGCTCCGGCTCGCCCCTGAACCAGGCCTTGAGAAGCTCGGCCTCGCGGGCCTTCGCCTCTTCCAGATGCCGCTCCTTCACATGGCCATAGCCGCGGATGAACTCCGGCACCTCGGCAATCTGGACGGCCAGATCGATATTGGCCGGTGAGAGCGTGGCGAGCAGCTTCTCGATGGTTGCGCGATAATCGCGGATCAGCCCGCGCTCCATCTTGCGCTCTTCCGTATAGCCGAAGACATCGAGCGGCGTACCGCGCAGGAAGCGGGCTTTCGCCAGCAGCCTGAACGCCGGGAACATCCAGGCGCCGAATTCGCGCTTCTTCAGATGGCCCGTCTCCTTGTCCTTCGGCGCGATCATCGGCGGGGCAAGGTTGAAGCCCAGCCTGACATCGCCCTCGAAGGTCTGGTTCAGCCGTTCAATGAAGCGGCCATCGGTATAGAGCCGTGCGACCTCATACTCGTCCTTGTAGGCCATCAGCTTGAACAGATAGCGCGCGACCATCGCTGTCAGGGCTTCCGAGCCCGGCACCCTGGCGGCCTCCTCGGCGCGTACATGTTCGACAAACTTCGCATAGCGCTTCGCATAGCCCGCGTTCTGATACTTCGTCAGGAAGTCGATACGGGTTGTGATGGCCTCATCCAGGGTCTTCGCCTTCGGCTCGACGGTCTCGAGCGAGACGCTGGCCTTGGTGATGAAAGCCTGCCAGTCATGGCCGGCAAGGCGCCCCCAGCGGAAGGCCTGAACGTTCATCTTCACGGACTGGCCGTTCAGCTCCAGCGCACGCTCGATCGCCTCGGGGCTGACCGGCAGCCAGCCCTTCTGACAGGCATAGCCCATCAGCCAGGTGTTGGCGGCGATGGCATTGCCCATCAACCGCGTGGCGATGGTATGGGCGTCGGCGAAATCGACGCCCTCCTTGCCGATGGCGGCCTCGATCACCTGCTCGAAATCGCCGTGCTGCATGTCGAAATCGGGGTTGTACTGGAAGGTCGCGGTCGGCGTGGAGAAGCTGTTGATGATCGCCCGCGTGCGGCCCGGCTTGTAGGTCCGCAGCGCCTCCGGCCCGCCGGCAACGACGATATCGGCGCCGATGACCAGATCGCAGCTGCCGGTGCCGATACGTGTGGCGGCCAGCTGGTCGGGATGGGCAGCCACCCGCAAATGGCTCATCACCGCACCGTTCTTCTGGCTGAGACCCGTCAGATCGAGCGTCGAGGCGCCCTTGCCTTCAAGATGCGCAGCCATGGAGAGCACAGCACCGATGGTCACCACCCCGGTGCCCCCGATGCCGGTGACCAGCACGTCATAGCTGCGCGTCAGATCGGGCTGGGCGGGTGCCGGCACGCCCGCCAGCACATCCTCGGTCTTCGCTCCGGCCGCCTCGGCCTTTTTCAGCGTGCCGCCATGGACGGTCACGAAGGACGGGCAGAAGCCCTTCACGCAGGAATAATCCTTGTTGCAGCTCGACTGGTCGATCTGGCGCTTGCGGCCAAACTCGGTCTCCAGCGGCAGGATCGACACGCAGTTCGACTGCTTCGAGCAATCCCCACAACCCTCGCAAACGGCCGGGTTGATGAACATCCGCTTGGGCGGGTCGGGAAACTCGTTCTTCTTGCGCCGCCGGCGCTTTTCAGCCGCGCAGGTCTGGTCGTAGATCATCGCCGTACAGCCGGGCATTTCGCGCAACTGCTTCTGCACGCCCATCAGCTCGTCACGATGGAAGAGATCGACTCCATCTGGGAGTGTCACCCCGCGATAGCGCTCCAGCTCGTCGGTCACCATGACGACGCGCTTCACGCCCTCGGCGATCAGCTGGGCGGCGATCTGCGGCGGGGTCAGCACGCCATCGACCGGCTGGCCGCCGGTCATCGCGACAGCGTCGTTATAAAGGATCTTGTAGGTGATGTTCACGCCAGCGGCGACGGCAGCACGCACCGCAATCAGGCCCGAATGGAAATAGGTTCCGTCACCGAGGTTCTGGAAGATGTGCGGGGTATCCGTGAATGGCGCCATGCCGACCCAGTTCGCCCCTTCGCCTCCCATCTGGATCGGCGGTCCGTGCGGCCGGCCGGGCACGTAGAGTGCCATGGTGTGACAGCCGATCCCGGTCAGCCCTTCCGAACCTTCAGGCAATCTGGTCGAGGTGTTGTGCGGACAGCCCGAGCAGAAGGCGGGCGCGCGGACGACCTCCGGGCCGGCGCCGGAAAGCTCGCCCGAGCGCGCGGCCATCGCTTCGAGTTCGCCCATCCGCGCCTTGAGGGCCTCATCGGCCAGCCCCATCGCCTCGAGGCGCCGGACCAGCGCGCGGGCGATCAGCAGCGGGGAGAGTTCATAGGTCGCAGGCAGCAGGGGCGCGCCCTCCGGCGTGACCTTGCCCGCCAGACGGGGCCGGCTCTCACTCGGCAGCGGGTAGAGCAGGCGCCCCACCTGATCCTCGATGAAGGCACGCTTTTCCTCGATGACGAGGACCTCTTCATGCCCCTCGGCAAAGGACCTTACGGTTTCCGGCACCACCGGCCAGGTCAGCGCCAGCTTCAGCACGCGAATGCCGAGGGCGCCAGGCTGGGCGGCATCGAGACCCAGATCCTCGAACGCCTGACGCAGATCGGCGAAACTCTTGCCAGCGGTGATCACACCCAGGGTGCGCCGAGGGGCGTCATGGGTCACACGGTCGAGCCCGTTGGCCCGCACATAGGCCTGCGCTGCCGGCAGCCGGAAGTTGACGAGGCTGTCTTCCTCGGGAAGCGGCGTGAACCGCCATTTGATGTGCAAGCCATCGGAAGGCTGTGCCACCTCCGGCAGGATCGGCTGCACACGGTCATCCCCGACCTCGATCACCGAGCCGCTCTCGATGATCTCGGTCAGGCACTTGAACCCGACCCAGACCCCGGCAAAGCGCGACAGGGCGAGCCCGTGCAGGCCCAGATCGTGATAATCCTGCACGCTGGCAGGAAACAGGATCGGGATCATCGCCGCCGCCAGCGCCTGCTCCGACTGATGCGCGGTAGTCGAGCTCTTGGCCGCATGATCATCGCCGGCCAGCGCCAGCACACCGCCATGAGGCGACGTTCCGGCCAGATTGGCGTGCTTGAGCGCATCGCCGGCGCGATCCACACCCGGACCCTTGCCGTACCAGAGTGCGAAAACCCCGTCATGACGCGCATTCGGGCGCAAGGTGACCTGCTGCGTGCCCCAACACGCCGTCGCTGCCAGTTCCTCGTTCACCCCGGGCTGGAAATGCACGCCGGCACCGGCCAGCATCTTCTTCGCACCCCAGAGAGCCTTGTCATAATTGCCGAGCGGCGAGCCCCGATAGCCCGAGACATAGCCTGCCGTGTTCAGGCCCGCCGCCGCATCCCGGCGGCGCTGGTCGAGGGGCAGGCGCACCAGCGCTTGCGTACCGGTGATGAACACACGACCGGATTCGGCTACGTACTTGTCGTCGAGCGAGACGGAATCGAACGGCATCGGGACAGACTCCCTTCAAAAATTTCATTGAAGATGAAACGAATTTGTGGTCCCGTCAAGGAAATCGCGTACCGAACAGCCATGTCTTTTGACATGAACGCACGTTATGGGGTACCGCAAGGCCCAACATGTCGTCCAAACGCCGCTTCATACCGCGCGAGATCGTGCGCGATCTGCCGACCCTGGCTGGGGATGCGGCACCGGTTCGGGAATCGCTCGGCCTTCCGGACTTCCTGCCCTTCCGGCTGACCACCCTGTCCAACAAGGTGTTCTATGACGCCTTTCGCGACCCGGAAATCTATCGGGGGCTGAGCGTGCGCGGCTGGAAGGTGCTGGCGCTGCTGGGCGCCTATCCGGACATCTCCAACGCCGACATCTCCAGCATCATCGGCATGGACCCGGCGACCGTGACCCGGGCCGTGCGGGAGCTGCGCCAACGCGATCTCGTCGCCACCCAGCCCTCACCTGATGACCGGCGCAAATTGCGCCATCGTCTGACGCGCGAAGGTGCGGCCCTGCATGATGCCATCGTCCCCGGCCGGCGTGCGCGCGGCGAGCGCTATGAGGAGGCTCTGACCCCGGCCGAGCGGCGCACGCTCCACCGTCTGCTCGACAAGCTCGATGCGGCGGTCGACGCGATCCTGGCCGAAGAGCGCCTGAAGGACCCTGACCGGATCACACACCCAGATCGCTGACGACCTGATTGATGGCCTGGATCAGGGCCTGCCCCGCCGGGGTAAGCGGCCGGTTCGCGCGATAGCTGAGCGAGATCTTCGCCTCGAAGCCGAGCGGGGTCGGCAGACGGTGCAGCGTCCCCTGCTTGAGGTCGAGCGCGATCAACTGCTCCGGCAGGAAGGAGAGAAAGCGCCCGGTCGCCGTCAGATAGCGCAGGAAACTGCCGGAATTGGTCACGATCATCGGCTCCGGCGCGCTCAGCCCCTGGGCGATGAAGATGTCCTCCATGCGCTGGCGCCAGTGCTGGGTATCGGGCGGCAGCGCCCAGGCGGCCTCCGACAGATCGGCGAAATTCGTGTCCTTCTTGGTAACCAGCGGGTGGTTTTCGCCGGCATAAACCGCCACCCGGTCGGTCAGGATCGTCTCGGTCGCGAATTCGGGCTCCTGCAGGATCGGCCAGGCACCGATCACCATGTCCAGCTCACCGCGACGCAGGGCCGGGATCAGGTCATCGACCAGCCCTTCCGTCACCGTCATCCGTACCTCGGGATTGGCCTCCACCAGACGGACCGTCGCAGCGGGCATCAGGTTGGTTGCAATCGAGGGCCCGATGCCGACGGAAAGCTCGCCCTCCGCGACCCCACGCAGCCGGCCGATCTCGTACTCCGCCTTGCGGATTTCCGCCTGGATGACGCGTGCATGATGCGCCAGCGCCTCACCGTAATGTGTGGGCACCATGCCGAGTGGGGTGCGCTCGAACAGCTGGGCGTCAAGCTCGCGCTCCAGATGCCGGATGCTCTTCGACAGCGCCGGCTGGGTGAGCAGCAGGCGCTCGGCCGCCTGCCCGATCGAGCCACATTCGTAGACGGAAATGAAATGCCTCAGGCGCCGGGTATCCATGAGCCCTGATCCTCCGATGCATGTGATCGCCAACCCTGCCGCGCCTGCATGTCGCAGATGGCCGGGCTGCGCGGCGAGATATTTGAAACCTAAAATATCTTGTGCCATAACTCGCCGGACATGGCAAAGGAGAATGCACCCGTGAGTGAACCCGTCCGTTACGAGCGCCAGGGCGACATCGCTGTCATCACCATCGACAGCCCGCCGGTCAACGCCATCGACAGGCACATCCGCAAGGGGCTGAAGGAAGCCGCCGCACAGGCCGCTTCCGATGACAGCAAGGCCGTGGTGGTGCATTGCGCCGGGCGGACCTTTGCCGCCGGGGCTGACATCAACGAATTCGACACCGGCATTGCCCCGCCGCCCTATCACGAGGTGATGAACGCGATCGAGGACCTGGCGAAGCCGGTCGTCGCCACCCTGCACGGCACCGCCCTCGGCGGCGGCTTCGAGCTTGCCATGGCCTGCCATTACCGTGTTGCGACCCCGACCGCGCGGGTCGGTCTGCCGGAGCTTTCCCTCGGCATCATTCCGGGTGCGGGCGGGACCCAGCGCGCCCCGAGGCTGATGGGTGCGGAAAAGGCCCTCGATCTGATGTTCTCGATGCGCCCGATGGCCGCCAAAGATGCGCTCGAAGCCGGGGTGATCGACCAGATCGGCGGCGAGGATCCGCTGCAGAACGGGCTCGATTATGCCTGCCTGCTGATCGATGAGGCCAAGGGCCCGCGCCCGACCCGTGATGCCCGGGCGAACGCACCGGAGCCGGGCTTCTTCGATGCTGCGCGCAAGGAGGCTGAAAAGCGCTTTCCTCATCAGCCGGCTGCGGTGCAGCTGGTCGAGGTCATCGAAGCGGCCTTCACCCAGCCCTTCGATCAGGCTCTGGCATTGGAGAAGGAGCGCACCGAGGCGCTGGACGACACCATCCCCTCCAAGGCCCTGCGCCATGTGTTCTTTGCCGAGCGCCAGACCCGCGACATCCCGGACCTGCCCGCCGATGCCAAGGCGCGCGCGGTAAAGAAGGTCGGCATCATCGGCGCCGGCACGATGGGAGGCGGGATCGCCACGGCCTTCGCCAATGCGGGTTTTCCGGTGCGCCTGATCGACGCCACACAGGAAGGGCTGGATCGCGGCATCGCCACCATCAGGAAGAATTACGACAGCCGGGTGAAGCGTGGCCGCATGACCGAAGCGGAGGTCGAGGAGCGGATGGCGCTGATCACCCCCGACCTCGAGATGAAGAACCTCGCCGATGTCGATCTTGTGGTCGAGGCGGTGTTCGAGAGCATGACGCTGAAGAAAGACATCTTCGGCAAGCTGGCGGAGATCTGCCAGCCGGGTACGGTGCTCGGCACCAACACCTCCACCCTCGATATCGAGGAGATCGCCAGGGCCACGGGACGGCCGGGCGATGTGATCGGCCTGCACTTCTTTTCCCCCGCCCAGGTGATGCCCCTGCTGGAGGTCGTGCGCACCAGCGTGACCGCCCCGGACACCATCGCCACCGCGATGGAGATCTCCAAGCCGATCAAGAAGACTCCGGTGCTGGCGGGCAACGCCTTCGGCTTCATCGGCAATCGCATCATGGACCCCTATGGGCGCGAGGCCGAGCACATGCTGCTGGAAGGCGCCACACCCGATCAGATCGATGGCGCCCTGCAGAAATGGGGCATGGCCATGGGCATCCTTGCCGTGTTCGACATGGCCGGGGTCGATGTCGGCACCAAGATCCGTGCCGAGCGCACCGACCTGCCGGACGACCCGACCTTCTATCGCTCCAGCCAGCTGATCGTCGATCAGGGCTGGCTTGGCCAGAAGACCGGCAAGGGCTTCTATGTCTATGAGGGCCGGGAGCGCAAACCGCATCCGGAAGCGCTCGACCTCTTCAGGGCCGAGGCCGAGAAGCTGGGCGTCCAGCGGCGCGAGATTTCCGAGCAGGAGATCCTCGACCGGTGCCTGTGCGGGCTGGTCAACGAGGCGGCGTACGTGCTTCAGGAAGGCATCGCGCTGCGTGCCTCCGACATCGACGTCACCTGGACCTATGGCTATGGCTTCCCGCGCTTTCGCGGTGGCCCGCTGTTCTTTGCCGACAGCGAGGGGCTTTCGGGGATCGTGGCGAAGATCCGCAGCTTCGCCGAGCGGTTCAACCCTGAATATTGGCAGCCTGCCCCCTTGCTCGTCGAACTCGCCGAGAAAGGTTCAAGCTTCCAGGATTACGACAAGGGACGCTGACCCATGATCGATGATCGCCCCGGCTTCGAGGAAGAGCACCGGATGTACCGGGAGGCGGCGCGGCGCTTTTTCGCCGACCGTCTGGTGCCGCATATGGAAGAATGGGACGAGGCCGGTGTGGTGCCCAAGAGCTTCTGGAAGGAAGCGGCCGAGCAGGGGTTTGTCTGTCCGCAGGTGCCGGAGGCATATGGCGGGCCGGGGGGCGATTTCCGGTTCAACGCCATCGTTAATGAAGAGCTCTGCTACACCGGCCAGGCCAGTGTCGGCATCCCGGGCCATAATGATCTGTGCTGCAACTACATCCTGAATTTCGGGACCGAGGAGCAGAAGCAGCGCTGGCTGCCCGACATGGTGTCGGCGGAGCGGATCGCTGCGGTGGCGATGAGCGAGCCGGGCACGGGCTCCGACCTCAAGGCGGTGCGCACCCGCGCGGTGAAGGATGGCGACAGCTATATCGTCAGCGGCCAGAAGACCTTCATCACCAATGGCCAGAACGCCGATCTGATCATCACCGTGGTCAAGACGGATCCCGCCCAGGGCGCGCGCGGCATCAGCCTGCTGATGATCGAATCCGGCATGGAAGGCTTCCAGCGGGGCCGCAATCTCAAGAAGATCGGGATGAAGGGTCAGGACACCTCCGAACTCTATTTCGAGGATGTCCGGGTGCCGGCGGAGAACCTGATCGGCAAGGAGAATGACGGCTTCGCGATGCTGATGCACGAGCTGCCGCAGGAGCGGCTCTCGATCGCCATCGGGGCCTGCGCCTACGCCCAGAAAGCCTTCGAGCTGGCCAATGAGTACACCAAGGAGCGCAAGGCCTTCGATCAGCCGATCGCCGCCTTCCAGAATACCAGATTCAAGCTGGCCGAGATGAAGACCAAGATCGCGGTCGGCTGGAGCTATGTGGACCAGTGCCTTGCCAAGCATGTCGAGGGCAGGCTCAGCGTCACCGAGGCCGCGATGGCGAAGCTCTATGTCGCGGAAATGCTGAGCGAGGTCGTGGACGACGCCGTTCAGCTGCACGGTGGCTATGGCTTCATGAGCGAGTATCTGATCGCACGGATGTACTGCGACAGCCGGGTGCAGCGCATCTACGGCGGTACCTCGGAGATCATGAAGGAAATCATTTCACGCTCGCTCTGAGTGAAGAAAAGCCCAGAACAATAATCAACCTCGGGGAGGCCGCCGCCTCATGACCGCCCATCCCTTTGCCTTCCTGCCGGAACACAACCGGTTCCTGACCATCGAGATCACAATTTCGTGCGTCATCAACATGGTCGTGAACGGGCTTTTCGTCTGGCTGCTGTTCGGTGGCATGGCCGAGATACCGCTGTGGACCATGCAGGGGCTGGCCTTCGACCTCGTGCCGACGACCTTCATGATCACCTTCATGATGACGCTGGTGCTGACGCTCGTGACCCGGTTTCGCGTCAGGAAGGGATCTGCGCCCGGCTTCGGCTGGGACCGCCGCGATCATCCGTTCTGGGGGAAGTTTCCGCGTGCGCCCTACCTGCGCGCCCCGATGCTGGCCTTCATCATGCTCCTTGTGCTGGTGCCACCGCAGGTGCTTGTGCTCTGGGCGCTTGATCTGGCGCCGTTCAGCTTCACCACGGTCGTGATCTACAAGGTCTTCTACGGTCTGGTGCTGAGCCTGATCGTGACGCCTCTGATCCTCATCCCGGCGCTTGCCGACAAGCCCCGCACCTCAGCCAGGGAAACTGCCGCAGCATGAAGATCTGCCGGTTCGAACAGGGCGGCACCCTCCGCCTCGGTGCCATCGAGGGCGAGCATGTGCGCGATCTCTCGGGCACGTTGCACGAGGACCTCTTCCGGGCGACGCCCGAGCAGATTGCGACGCTGCAGGCTGCCGTCGACGACGCTCCTCGCCTGAAGCTGGCCGAGGTGAACCTGCAGATGCCCATCGGGCGGCCGGGCACGGTGTTCGCGGTCGGCCTGAACTATCGCCATCACGCCATCGAGCAGGGCAAGGACATCCCGACCGAGCCGACGGTGTTCATCAAGCCGCCGGCCGCTCTTGGCGGGCCCTACGATCCCATCCATCCCAACCCGGCCTCACCCACGCTTGATTATGAGGGCGAGATCGTTGCGGTGATCGGCACGGCTTGTGCCCATGTCGGCGAGGCCGAGGCGGCGCGGGCGATTTCAGGCTGGTGCCTGATTAACGACGTGTCGGTGCGCGATTTCGTGAAGCCGAACTCGCTGCCGGTCGGCAAGGGCGGGCGCGGGCACGGCCCCGTCGGCCCGTGGATCACGACGGCGGATGAGATCATCGACCCCACTGCCCTGCATGTCCGCACGTCGGTCAATGGCGAGGTCCGGCAGGACAGCCCGGCCTCCGACATGATCTTCACGGCCGCAAAGGTCATCGCCTTCCTCAGCCAGGGCATTGCCCTCAAGCCCGGCAACATGGTGGCGCTGGGTTCGCCGGGCGGCTCGGGGATCGGCTTCAAACCGCCGCGTTGGCTGGTGCCGGGCGATGTCGTGCGCGTCGATTGTCCGCAGCTGGGCTATCTGGAAAACCGCGTCGCCGGCGGCTGATCGGCGCAGCTGACTCCCCCCTGTCATTCCTCGGGTGCCAGACGCTCCAGCAGATCGATCAGCTGGCGCCGTTCCTCGGGCTCCAGATCGGCGGCGATCTCGGTCTCATGGGCCTCGACCAGCGGGATGGCGCGGTCGAGCAGCGCGCGGCCCTCATCCGTCAGATAGAGGACCTTGGATCGGCGATCCCTGGGACTGGGCCGGCGCGCGATCAGGCCCCGCTTGCTCAGTTTTTCGACAGCCTCGCCCAGCGTGGCGCGCTCGACCCCGGCATAGCGGGCAAGCTCGGTCTGGCTCGCCCCCTCATTCTGCGCCAGCACGACCAGCAGGCCCAGCTGGCCGGGGGTTAGTTCGAGATCCGCCAGCGCCCGGCCGAAATGCTCGAACACCCGCACCTGGGCGCGCCGAAGCTGATAGCCCATCAGCCCCGTCAGGAAACCGCGGTCGAGACCGGGACGCCATGTCTTGTCAGCGAAACGCTTCATCGGCACGCTTCTACGCTCAATTCTGCGACCGGGCAATTTCGGTGCCTCGATCCTTGACTCTGAAAGGATTGCGTGTAATTGTAAGGCAACCATACAAATGCGAGGAACCGAGCCGCAACCATGTCCTTCCAGGTGAACATCCGTCAGGTCGACGAGCCGATCACGGTCGAGATGGGGGAAACCATTCTGGCCGCGGCCCTCAAGCAGGGGCTGGACT
Organism: uncultured Rhodospirillales bacterium; assembly: GCA_964584645.1. Lineage (GTDB taxonomy): Bacteria > Pseudomonadota > Alphaproteobacteria > CAZPBH01 > CAZPBH01 > CAZPBH01. The sequence continues at coordinate 38,778 of CAZPBH010000001.1, forward strand.
TTCCGCATTCCTGCCAGTCGGGAAATTGCGGCGCCTGCAAATGTCGCCTGCACGAAGGCGATGTGGAGATGACCCCCTATTCCGAGTTTGCGCTCAGCGAGCAGGAAAAGGAGAACGGGCTCATCCTCGCCTGCCGCGCGGTGCCGTGGGAAGATTGCGATGTGTCATGGCTGGGGGACGAGGATCGGATCGTCCATCCGCAGCGTGACATGGATTGCGAAGTGACGGCTGTGGAGCGGATGACCCACGACATTGTCGCTGTCCGGGTAAAGGTGCTGGCCGGCGGGCCCTACAGCTTCTCGGCCGGCCAATATGCCGAAATGATCTTCGAGGGCCTGCCCTCGCGCCAGTATTCCATGGCCAATCGCCCCGATCAGAGCGAGCTGGAATTCCACATCCGCGTCGTTCCGGGTGGCGAAGTCTCGACCTATGCGAACGAAAGGCTCGGTCCCGGCACCAAGGTCAGGATCAAGGGTCCGGGCGGTACAGCCTATTGGCGCGAGACGCATCAGGGTCCGGTGCTGGCTGTCGCTGGCGGTTCGGGTCTGGCGCCGATCAAGTCGATCGTCGAGAGCGTGCTCCGCGAGGGGTTCGAGCATCCGATCCATTTCTATTTTGGCGTCCGTGATGAGCGCGACCTCTACATGACGGAAGAGTTCGAGGCACTCGCGGCCAAGCATCCCAATCTCAGCTTTACCCCGGTTCTCTCCGAGCCGAGCGGCGAGACCGCGCGGCGCACCGGTTTCGTGACCGATGCCGTGAAGGCGGACCTCAAGAACCTCGAAGGCTACCGGGCCTATCTCTGCGGCCCGCCGCCGATGGTCGAGGCCGGTGCGACGCTGGCCAGGGAAATGGGCGTGCTGCCTGAACATGTTTACGCTGACGCCTTCTATACCGAGGCCGAGAAAAAAGCCCTGGAGGCTGCCTGATGGCCGCACTTGAAGGTCGTGTTGCCCTGATCACCGGTGGTGCGCGCGGCATTGGTCGCGCCATCGCCGAGGCTCTGCTGCGCGAGGGCGCACAGGTGACCCTTGCCGATAACGGCGCCTCGATCGACGGTCAGGAGGTCGATGCTTCTGTGGCGGGGGCAACAGCGGCTGAGCTGGGCCCCAACGCTGCCGGCGTGGCAGCGGATGTCAGCACGCCCGAGGGTGCGCAAAAGGCGGTGGAAGCCGCGTGCGAGGCTTTTGGTGGCCTCGACATCGTGGCGAACAACGCCGCGATCCTGCGCGATGGCTTCGTCTTCAAGGCGCGGCCCGAAGATTTCGACACCGTGCTGCGCACCAACCTCAACGCCGCCTTCTATGTGTTGAACGCCGCAACACCGCTGCTGCGCGAGCAGGCCAAGGCCGGTCGGGGCGGCGAGGCTGGCTGGGGCCGGATCCTCAACATCACCTCCAGCGCCGGCTTCTTCGGCAATTTCGGGCAGTCGGCCTATGCCGCCGCGAAGGCGGGGCTCTTCGGGCTGACGCGGGTCGCCGCCCTCGACATGGGACGCTCGAAGGTCACGGCGAATGCCATCGCCCCCTTCGCCCGCACCCGTGTCACCGACATCATCCAGCCGGCCAATGATGCCCAGGCGAGCTACAAGGAACGCGCCCTCAAGATTGACGCCGACCATGTCGGCCGCTGGGCCGCCTTCCTTGCCAGCGACCGGGCGGCCGGCATCACGGGCCAACTGTTCGTGGTCCGTGGCCGGGAAACCATCCTGATGAGCCAGCCCCGCCCGGCCGCCACCGCCGTGGCACCCGAAGGCGGCTGGACCATTGATACGGCCGAGGAAGCCGTCAGACAAAGTTTTGCCGAGAATTTCACGGGCAGCGAGACCGATCTCGAAGCCTTCAATACCGAGCCCGTTATCTGATCCACCATCGGTCAACAGGAGGAGAACACCCATGACTGACGTCCAACCCATCAAGACCGTCGACGAGTTCGAAGCCCAGGATGAAGAGTACAAGGGCGCCATCCGCAAGCTCGTGCGCAGCCATGCGATCAACGAGCTCTATGGTGCTCAGGTCTTTGACGAGCCCGCGATCCAGTACGCCCCGACGCCCTATGCGAAATGGCTGACCTGCCGCGTGGCGATGGAAGAATACGCCCACCACGTCCGCTTCCGCGAGCTGGGCGAGAAGATCGGCCTGTCGGAAGACGACATGGTGCCGGGTGGCGACAAGAAGCCGCTTTCGATCTTCGAATTCCCGCTGAAGAGCTGGGCAGAATTCTGCGTCATCAAGATGCTGGCCGATCTGGCCGAGATCCTGCAGGTCGAGGATCTGCTGCACTGCAGCTTCCACCCCCTGCGCAACCTCGCCCGCTCGACCATGCCGGAAGAGCGCTTCCACCATGATTTCGGGGTCGAGTTCTGCACCGAGCTGTGCAAGACCGAGGAAGGCAAGGCGCAGGTTCAGGCCGCCATCGACGAGTACTTCCCGTTCCTGCCGAAGTTCTTCGGTGCTTCGCAGTCGAAGAACAACGAGATGTACCTGAAATGGGGCATCAAGGACCGCACCAATGACGAAATGCGTGCCGACTACATGAAGCGCGCCACCGAGGTCTGCGACAAGCTTGGCCTCAAGCTGCCCGAGATCGAGCTCGAGGCCGCGTAAGTCATGGAAGCCGCGGCGCAATCGGGCGACCAGCGGCAGGAATTTTACCGGAAGATAGCGGGGTCACATCTGACCCCGCTATGGGAATCCCTGCATGCGCTGGTGCCGAAAACCCCGAACACGCAGTGCGCGCCGGGGTTCTGGAAATTTGACGAGGTGCGTCCCTTCATCCATGAAGCGGGCCGGCTCATCACCGCCGAAGAGGCTGAACGGCGTGTCCTGATCCTCGAAAACCCGGCCTATCCCGGAGAATCGCGGATTACCAACACGCTTTACGGGGGGTTGCAGTACATCCTGCCGGGCGAGGTGGCACCCGCCCACCGGCACAGCCAGTCCGCACTGCGCTTCGTGATGGAGGGTCAGGGCGCCTTCACGGCCGTGGATGGCGAAAAGACCACCATGCATCCGGGCGATTTCATCCTGACACCCTCATGGACCTGGCATGATCATGGCTGCGAGGTGGATGAGCCGACCATCTGGTATGACGGTCTCGACATTCCGCTCGTCGCCTATTTCGGCGCCGGCTTTGCCGAAGCGGCCAACGTCAAGAGCCATGAGGTCAGCCGGCCCGAAGGTGACGCTCCGGCACGCTATGGCGCCAATCTGCTGCCCGTCGATTACGAGCAGAGGGGCAAGACCTCGCCGATCTTCAACTATCCCTATGCGCGCTCGCGCGAGGCGCTGGAGAAGCTGAAGACCGGGCCGGTCGACCCGCATCGCGGCATCTGGATGAAATACATCAATCCGGCGACCGGGGACTATGCCCTGCCGACGATCTCGGCCTTCCTCACGCTGCTGCCCGATGGCCTTGCCACCCAGCGCTATCGCTCCACCGATGCCACGGTCGTGATCGTGACCGAAGGCACGGGCGAGAGCCGGATCGGTGATATCGTCTACAGATGGGGGCCGCGCGACATCTTTGTCGTGCCGGGCTGGCAATGGGTGACCCACCATCCCGATGGCGAGGCCGTGCTGTTCAGCTATTCGGATCGCACCATCCAGGAAAAGATTGGCCTCTGGCGGGAAGAACGCGGATGACCCCCACCGACAAAGTGAACAAGATCATCGCCGACCTGCCGGATGAGGGCTATTTCTCCGCCGTCGGGGAAGAGCTGACCCGCGGCGAGGTCTCGGACGCAGAGACCTTCATCGCCGGGCTGGGGCTCGGCGATGTGACCGTTGAAGGCCCGGTCGAGAGCTGGGCCCGGGCCGTTGAAATCACCAGCCATCCGGACTGGAACCGGGAAGCCTGGGAAGCCGAAGAGGCTGCCCAGAAGGCGTTATATGCGGAGGTTGCCGACCGGATCGGCGAGCCGACACTCCTGCGCCTGCTGACCAAGGTCACGGAAAGGGGGGCCGAGATCTTCCACGGCCCCGCCTCGATCTCCATGGCGCGGGCCGGCATGGCCGATCCGCGGCTGTCGCGCTCGGCGGCGGGGGCGGCTTCACAGGCCCTCTATCAGCATGCGCTTGCGGTGCTGGCGGGCCCCGGCCATGAGCATTTTCTAAGTGCAAGGCTGCGCCTGTTTCTTGGCGGGCGCTGGCCGTTGAATATGATCGGACAGCGCTTCTATCTGTTCTGACATCAGGCGCCCGGCTCATGGGCGCCATCTTTCCATTCAGGCTCAAGAGAGGTTATCGCCGTGGAATACGTCGTACCCCCGGTTCCCCCGGCGAGTGTTCCCGTGAAGGGCAGCGATGCCCGTTTTCCGGTGCACCGCATCTACTGTGTCGGGCGCAACTATGCGGCCCATGCGCGCGAGATGGGCAAGGATCCCGATCGCGATCCGCCCTTCTTCTTCTGCAAGCCGGCCGATGCGGTGGTCGAGAACAACGCGACCATCCCCTACCCGCCGCGGACCGAGAACTTCCATTTCGAGGCCGAACTCGTGGTCGCCATCGGCAAGGCCGGCGTGAACGTG
>CAZPBH010000002.1:0-6027 GCA_964584645.1 uncultured Rhodospirillales bacterium
CTCGCCAATTTCGGCGGCCATTACGCCGAGACCCTGCGCAGCTGGAACCTGCGCTTTCAGGAGGCCTGGCCGAAGCTGGAGGCGCAGGGCTTCGACAACCGATTCAAGCGGATGTGGGAGCAATATCTGAGCTATTGCGCGGCGGGCTTCGCGGTCGGGACCATCGATGTGGTCCATCTGAGCCTCGTGCGCGACTGAGCCGCAGGGAAAGGTGACCTCCACGACCGACCCGGCCCTGCGGCAGAAGGAACGGCTGCCGTCTTGGCGGCTGCTGGCCTATGGCAGCCCGGCCCTGCCGCTGGCCGCCCTGCAGCTTCCGGCCTATGCCTTCCTGCCCACGGTCTATGCCGAGAGCCTCGGGCTCAGCCTGACGGTGGTGGGGGCGGTCCTGTTCGCGGCGCGGCTGCTGGATGTGCTGACCGACCCGATCATCGGCCTGCTGAGCGACCGCAGCGCCAGCCGGTTCGGGCGCCGCCGCCCCTGGGTACTGGCCGGATTGCCGCTGCTGCTGCTGGGCGCCTGGCAGCTCTTCCTGCCGCCGGATGAGGTGAACGCGCTCCACCTCATGATCTGGTCCATCGTGCTCTATGTGGCGTGGACGATGATGATCCTGCCGCTCAACGCCCTCGGGGCGGAACTTTCCCCGCGCTATGACGAGCGCACCCGGATTGCCGGGTTTCGCGAGGGGTTCACGGTGGCCGGCACGCTGGTGGCACTCGGCATTGCGGGCTGGGCGAGCACGCAGGACGGCAGCGAAGCGGCCGGTCAGGCCGCCGGTCTGGAGGCGCTGTTCTGGGTGCTGCTGGCGCTGACACCGGTTACCGTCGCGCTGTTTCTTTTCCTGACCCCGGATCCGGCCGTCACCGAACCGCAGCGCCTCAAGCTCCGCGACGGGGTGGCGGCCCTGCGCAAGAACCGCCCCTTCCGCCGGCTGATCGTGGCCTATGTGCTCAACGGCGTGGCCAACGGCCTGCCGGCGACGCTGTTCCTGATGTTCGTGAGCCACGCGCTTTCCCGGCCCGAGGCCGCGGGTCCGCTGCTGGCCGTCTATTTCGTGGCGGGTGTGGCCTCGGTGCCGTTCTGGCTCTGGCTGGCGCGGGATCGGGAGAAGCACCGCGTCTGGTGCTATGCGATGCTCTGGGCCTGCGGCTGGTTTCTGCTGGTGCCGCTGCTGCCCGAGGGTGCGGTCATCGCCTTTGCGGTGATTTCGGTCGCCACCGGCATGGCACTGGGCGCCGATCTGACCCTGCCGGCCTCGATGCAGGCTGACGCTGTGGATGTCGATACCCAACGGACCGGCCAGCGCCGCACCGGGCTTTATTTCGCGCTGTGGAGCATGGCAACCAAGCTCGCCCTTGCCCTCGCCGTCGGGCTCGCCTTTCCGCTGCTCGATCTCGCGGGCTTCGTGCCGGAGGAGGATGCGGGCATCTGGGCGCTTGTAAGCCTTTATGTCGTGGCCCCGGTGGCCTTCAAGCTGGTCGCCATCGGCATGATGTGGGGCCATCCGCTGAGCCGTGCCGAACAGGAGGCGATCCGCGCGGATCTGGAAAAAACGGCGACGGCGTGAACCGCTGCTGCCCGACGCTCGTAGGTATCTGTGATGAAAACCGGAAGGATGGTTCTGGTGCTGGCGACCGCATGCGTCCTCGGCGCCTGTAGCAGCATGAAACTGAGCGATTTCCAAGACACCGAACCCACCTTGAAGCTGGAAGAATACTTCCCCGGCAAAAGTCGTGCCTGGGGCATCTTCGAGGATCGTTTCGGCACGGTGCGCCGTCAGTTCACGGTCGATATCGAGGGCAGCTGGGATGGCGAGTTCCTGACGCTGGTCGAAGACTTCGTCTATTCCGACGGGGAGACCGACCAGCGCATCTGGACGATCCGCAAGACCGGCCCGGACACCTATGCCGGTACCGCCGATGACGTGATCGGCACGGCACGCGGTCAGGTGGCCGGTAACGCGCTGAACTGGAGCTACGATTTCCTGCTGCCGCTGAACGGCAACACCCTCACCGTGCGGCTGGATGACTGGATGTTCCTGCAGGACGACAAGACGCTCATCAACAAGGCGGAGATGAGCAAATGGGGCATCACGCTCGGCCGGTTGTTCATCACCTTCCGCAAGATGGGCGAGGCGAATGGGGGTTCAGCCTCGAATGTCAGCAGGCTGGCGGCCGAATAAGCCTCAAGGCGCGGCCCTGCTGCGGATCAGGCCGATGATTGGTCCGATGACGGGAAGCCGCGCATAGAGCTGGGATCCGCTATCCCAATGGTCGGTGTGACAGGTGACCCGGCCGGCTTCATCAAAGGTAATCTCGCTCATCCCCTCGAACGCAAAGGCGCTTTGCCCGCGCTTGCCCGCATAGCGCCAGCGCAGATAGCCCGCCCGATCGCTCGTGACCGCATCATGCACGGTGACCTCGATATCGCTGATGGCTGACAGGATGCGCCGCATCATGGTCTTCACCTGCTCGCGGTCCTGCAGGTCGTGAAAGGGATCGGTAAAGCGCATCTCCGGACTGGCGAGGGCGTCCAGATCATCCACCGTGCCCGGTGTCAGTTCGACCCACCAGCGCGTATAGGCGTCCAGATGCGGACGCATGTCGGCCGGGCTCACAGGCCCGTCACCTTGCGCATGGCCGGAAAATAGAGGCCATAGGGCAGCCGGCGCAGCTGTTTCAGGATCCCGGTGAAGGCAAGCGGGAAGCTGATCTCGAAATCCCTGCGGGCGAGGCCCTTGACCAGTTCCTCGGCGGCATCGTCGACCTCCATCAGCATCGGCATCTCGAAATCGTTCTTGTCGGTCAGCGGTGTGCGCACGAAACCGGGATTGATGATCTGGATCTTGATGCCCAGACGATCGAGGTCGAATTTCAGCGCTTCCGCCATCGCGATCAGGGCCGATTTCGTCGATGAATAGCTGACCGAGCGCGGCAGGCCCCGATAACCCGCCACCGATGCCACGATCGCCAGATGGCCCTTCTTGCGTTCGATCATGCGGGGCATGACCGCGTTCACACAGCGCGCCGTGCCGAGCAGGTTGAGATCGACATGCTTGGCAAAGCGCTGGAAGGCAAAATCATCCGCCGTATCAGGCTCGTAGGTGCCGGCGTTCAGGATGGCAAGCGCGATGGGGCCATGGGCTTCCTCGATCCGGGCGGCCGCCTGCGCGACCTGATCTTCATCGGTCACATCGCAGGGCAGCGCGATCATCCGGCCCTCGCTCCCCTCTGCCATGGCCTCCAGCTTGTCGGCCGAGCGGGCCGAGATCGCCACCGTCCAGCCCTCCTTTACAAGCCGTTCGGCAACGGCCTTGCCGATGCCCTGAGAGGCGCCCGTGACCCAGGCAATGCCATCGGCGGGGCGGGCGGAATCGGGGGTTTTCATGCGGCTTTCCTGTCCTTGCGCGCTGTCTTCAGCGGTGGGGCCCAGCGGTCGCGCAGCGCGGCGGCGCGGGCCCGGATCGATGTCATCTTCGCCTCATCGAAGCGGTCGAGATTGCCCAGCATCATGTTCATGCGCGGGATCCTCGCGAGGCGGTCCCTGTGCCGGGCCATGAAGTCCCAGTAGAGGGCGTTGAACGGGCAGGCATCCTCTTCGGTCGTCCGGTCCACCCTGTAGCGGCAGCCGGCGCAGTAATCGCTCATGCGGTCGATGTACTTCCCGCTCGCGGCATAGGGCTTGCTGGCCATGATGCCGCCATCGGCGAAGATGGCCATGCCGTGGGTGTTGGGCAGCTGCACCCATTCATAGGCGTCCGTGTAGACGACCAGAAACCATGCATTGATCTCGTCGGGATGGACGCCAGCGAGAAGGGCGAAATTGCCCAGCACCATCAGCCGCTGGATATGATGCGCATAGGCCAGATCGCGGGTCTGGGTGATCGCCTCGGCGAGGCAGCGCATGTCGGTCTCGGCCGTCCAGTAGAAGTCGGGGAGCTGGCGGTCGGCCTGAAAATGGTTGGTCTGCTTGTAGTCCGGCATTTTCAGCCAGTAGAGCCCGCGCACATACTCGCGCCAGCCGATGATCTGGCGGATGAAGCCCTCCACCGCGTTCAGCGGCGCATGGCCTTCGCGCCAGGCCTCCTCGGCCGCCTCGCAGATTTCCAGCGGCCCCAGCAGACCGGCGTTCAGGGCAGTGGAGAGCAGCGAATGGTAGAGGGTCGGCTGACCCGCCGCCATGGCATCCTGATAGGCACCGAAATCCGGCAGCGCGTGCTCGATGAAATGGCGCAGCAGGTGGCGCGCCTGCCGACGGGTCACCGGAAGATTGAAGGGCTCCAGTGCCCCGAAGCGGTTATCGAAGCGCTCGGCGACGAGGTCGAGCACTTCCTGGGTCAGGGCATCGACCTTGAAGGTCGGCGGTGCGGGCGGCTCCGCCCCGGCCGGCAGGGCCTTGCGGTTGTCGGCGTCGAAGTTCCACTGGCCCCCGACGGGCTCCTCGCCCTCCATCAGCAGGCCGGTCCGGCGGCGCATATCGCGATAGAAATACTCCATCCGGAGGCTCTTGCGCCCCTTGGCCCAGCGCGCGAAATCCGCGCGGGCCTCGATGAAGCGGTCATCCTCGCGGATGTCGATGTCGACCCCGAGACGGTCGCCCCAGCCGCGCATCGCCTGATCAAGGCGGTATTCGCCGCATTGCGTGCAGATCAGGTCCCGTGCCCCCGTGGCCTCGACCGCGCGGGCAATCTCGCCTTCGAGGGAGCCGCTGTTCCCGGCATCATCGAGCCGCGTGTAGCGGATGTTCATCCCCGCCTGGCGCAGCTCCTCGGCGAAATGGCGCATCGCAGCAAAGGTGAAGGCGAGCTTCTTCTTGTGATGGGCGACATAGTCGGCCTCCTCCTCGACCTCGGCCATCACGACGATGTCACGCTCGGCATCGATGTCCCGCAGGGCCGCGACCTCGCGGCTCAGCTGGTCACCCAGCACCAGCCGGAGGGTCGGCGCCGTGCTGCCTTTGCTGGTCCTTGAGGCCATCGGCAGGTTCAGGGGCTGTCCGAAGTCTCGGTCCGGGCGACAACCCGGGGCACTGCCTTGAGCTGATAGGCCACCTCTTCGCCGCGCGCCTCGAAGCCGAGATCAAGCCAGTTTCCCGTGGCGGCATCGTACCAGACATCGGCGGTGATCGAGCCCTTGAGGCGCCAGCGCTCGGCATCGACCTCCACACCATCGATGGTGCGCTGGACGGTCTCGACCAGTGTCATCTCGACATCCTCGATCATGCCCTTCTGGGTGTTCAGAAGCTGATCGACCTTCGTGGTGCCGTAATGCCAGTAGCTTGAAGGCATGGTGTCGGCCGGGGCGACATAGCTGCCGGCCGAGCCATCCACATGCAGACCGTCATCGCGGGCCACGGCTTCCACCCAATAGCTCTTGCCATTGTCGTTGGTGGTCGCGGACAGGCTGACGAGACGCCCGTCCCGCCAGACCTCACGGTTCCGGTGCTTGTACTTGAAGGCCGTCACGAACAGCACCCGGACCTTCATGTCGATGGCAACATTGACGATCAGATCCTGCCCTTGCTGCTCGAACGTCACCTCATGCGTTCCCAGCGGGCTTCCGGCCCGCTTCATCTCAAAGGCGAGCCTTTCGGGAAGCGGCTGTTCGATGCCGGCAGCACCGGCTTCCGCATCGCGCGCCATCGCCCAACCTGCCGTCATGGTCGTGAAGGCAAACAGGGCACACAGGGCCAGAGCCGGCCCCTGGCGGCGCCGGGCGAGGCTGTCTCGGAAATGAGGCATGAAGGCATCCTTCCCTTGGTTGTTCGCATGGCTGGTCGGTCAGCCCTTGTGACGCACGGTGCTGCGCCCGCCATCGACATGCATGATCTGGCCCGTCACCCAGCCCGCATCAGGGGCCAGCAGGGCAGCACCAAGTGCAGCGACATCCTCCGGCTCGCCGAGCCGCGGTATCGGATGCATCCCGGCGATGGCATCGGCCATCTTCTCGCTGCCAAGGATGGGCTGGGCCATTCTTGTCTTCATGAGCGAGGGCGCGATCGCATTGACCCGGACCTTCGGCGCCCATT
>CAZPBH010000002.1:6037-25586 GCA_964584645.1 uncultured Rhodospirillales bacterium
CAGCGGCAAGGGAACGCGTCAGGGCCTCGATGGCTCCCTTCGCCGTGCTGATCACGGTATGGTTGGGAAAGCCGGCCTGAACAGCAATCGTCGAGAACAGCAGCACCGCACCCTGCGCCTGTTTCAGCGGCTTCTCGGCTGCCCGCAGCGCCCGCACCGCGCCCAGAACGTTCAGTTCATAGGTCCGGGTGAACTGGTCATCCTTCGCCTTGTTGAAGGGAACAAGATCGATGGAGCCGATGGCATAAACCAGCCCGCCTAGGCCGCCCTCGCCCGTGGCGGCAGCGACCGCCTCGCTCATCGAATTATCACCGAGCCCCTCCAGCGTCACGCTCGGGGCGCCCAGTTCCTCGCCCAGTTCGTCGAGGGCCTCGCCATCGCGGCCGATCAGCACGATGGGGCTGCCCGCGCGGGCAAGCCGCCGGGCAAGTGCCGACCCGACACCGCCCGTTGCACCCAGGATCGCGATGGGGGCCTGTGCCTTGCCCTCTTCGGCGCCCTCTTCAGCCATAAATCGTCACCTTGATCCGTTACCGTTCAAACTCTCACCCCCTTGCCTACGCGCTGGCACGCCAATCGGATGCATCGGGGAGGGATTCGCCCTATCTGATGCCCTATCTGGTCGAGGGGTGATGGGTCCGGCCCAGAAGCGGGCGGAGTTGCCGGCGCCCCGGCACGCGCGAAGGGAGTGGAAGCGATGAAGAAACCCCATGCGTCACAGGACGACAGCCTGGCAGCAGCCTATCCGGCGGTCCGGGTCGATGATGATGACGATCATGGCCGCAACCCAAGCCGCAATCTGCCCCTCCCGGCCCTGCTTGGGGAACATCTCTCGCGCCGCGCGGCGATGGCCGGTCTTGCCGGGGCGGGTGCCGCCCTCACCGGCGCCATGCCGCGGCCTGCCGCAGCCGGGTTCGAGCAGCCGGCGCATGTCATCACAGATGATCATCAGCTGGCCCCCGGGCATCGCGGGCAGGTGGTGATCCGCTGGGGCGATGCCGTCCTGGAGGGGGCTGTGCCCTATCGCAGCGAAGCGCCCGCTGCTGCCGACCAGAAGCGCCTGTTCGGCTACAACAACGACTATCTGGCCTTCCTGCCGCTGCCTCTGGGCTCAGGCAGCAGCACGCACGGATTGCTGCACGTGAACCATGAGTACACCAACATCGAGCTGATGGACCCGGGCTATGCCGGGCGCGAGGCCATCACCCGGGCCCAGGTCGATCTGGAAATGGCGGCCCATGGCGGCAGCCTGATCGAGCTGAAGCGCGAGGACGGGGCGTGGAAGGTCGTCGCCGGCAGCCCCTTCGCGCGAAGGATCGACATGGACACGGTGATCGAGCTGAGCGGCCCGGCCGCCGGTCACCCCGACCTCATGACCTCCGAGGATCCCGAGGGCAGGGTCGTGCGCGGCACGCTCAACAACTGCGCGGGCGGTGTGACACCCTGGGGCACGGTGCTGATGGCGGAGGAGAACTTCCATCAGTATTTCGGCGGCGGCGCGCCTGAAAGCAGCGCGCAGGCCATCCGTTATGCGCGTTACGGCGTGCAGGCCGAGCACCGCTATCTCTGGCACCGGTTCCATGCGCGCTTCGATCTCGGGCGGGAGCCGAACGAGCCCAACCGGTTCGGCTGGTTCGTTGAATATGACCCCCATGACCCTGACTCGGTGCCGGTGAAGCGCACCGCGCTCGGCCGGTTCAAGCATGAGGGCGCTGGTGTGCATGTGAACATTGATGGCCGGGTCGTGATCTATTCCGGCGATGACGAGCGCTTCGAATATCTCTACCGCTTCGTGACGGCGGGCCGTTTCGACCCGGCCAATCGCGAAGCCAATCGCGACCTGCTGGATGAGGGCACGCTTGCCGTCGCCCGGTTCGATGCGGACGGGACGCTCAGCTGGCTCCCGCTCGTGCAGGGGCAGGGCCCGCTGACGCCGGAGAACGGGTTCCACAATCAGGGCGAGGTGCTGATCGATACCCGCCGCGCGGCCGACCTTCTGGGCGCCACGCCGCTCGACCGGCCGGAGGATGTGGACGTGAACCCGGTCAACGGTCGCGTCTATGCGATGCTGACCAACAACACCGCCCGCACGGCCGAGGCCATCGACGCCGTCAATCCGCGCGGACCCAACCCGCATGGCCATGTTGTCGAGCTGATCGCGCCCGAGGGCGACCAAAGTGCCGCGTCCTTCACCTGGGATCTGCTGCTTCTGGCCGGGAATCCTGATGCGGCCGGCGACAAGGCGGTCTACCACCCCGCCAGCACCAGCTGGTTCAGCAGCCCGGACAACTGCACCTTTGATGCGGCCGGCAATCTCTGGATCGCGACCGATCAGGGCAGCGCGCAAAGGGAGCGCGGCATTCCCGACGGCATGTATGTCGTCGGCACCGAAGGCGCGGAACGTGCGCTGACGAGGTTCTTCTATGCCTGCCCCCGCGATGCGGAGATGTGCGGGCCAGCCTTTACCCCGGATGGCCGCACCCTGTTCGTCGCCGTCCAGCATCCGGGCGAGGGCTCGACCTTCGCAGACCCCTCGACGCGCTGGCCGGATTTCGACCCCGCCCTGCCGCCGCGGCCGGCCGTGGTCGCGATCACGCGCGAGGATGACGAGCCGATCCGCATCTGAGGGCATGCTCCTGCGTTGACATGATCCCGCTGTTCGGGCCTGATCAGCCGGCAAGCCGGGTGATGAGGGGGGATCATGGCGCAGCAACCCATTCAGGCTGTTCTTTATGCACGGGCCGTCGGCGTGCCGCACACCCCGATGGGGCCGCGCGCGCAATCGGGCGAGCGCCGCTATCGACGCGACGAGCATTGGGAAGTCGACGAGGCGGCAGGCGAGCAGATGTCGGTCGTCATCGCCCTGTTCGGCACGCGCCCCGATTATCGCGACCCGGCCATTGAGGCGCTGTGGCGGGAAATCCACCATGACGATCCCATCAACGTGTTCGACTATTGTCGCAGCCGCGGCGTGGAGGTGCTGGACGAGGTTGGCGAGCCCGTGCCGGGCTGGCGCGACATTGCCGTCATGCTGCGTCTGCGCGATCTCAGGGAGCGGGCAGCGTGAGCGGCGGTGGGCAGGAGGCGGGGAAGCCGTCAAAATCGCTGTTCGTCTGGGACATGGACAACACGCTCTGTGACTCGCTGACCACCATCGCCGGCGCCATCGACAACCTCTATGGCGATGCGGCCCGGCTGCACGGGGTCGACCATGCCCGCATCATCGAGGAGGTGACCTCGAAAAAGCCAGATGGCAGCGACCGGTTCACCCCGTCCGAGCGGATCGACAAGCCGGCCTGGACGCTGGAACAGCTCGATATCCTGAAGGCGGACCGCGAAGGGCCGGAGGCCCGGAAATTCGCGGACGCCCATGCCGAGCTCATTCACGCCTGGGAGCGCGACAAGAACGGGGGGCTGGAGCCCTATGCGGGTGCCGCCGAAACCCTTCACGACATCAAGCAGCAGGGCGGGCGCAACGTCATCTACACCGATGCGATCACGGTCGAGACCTGGGAGCGGATGTACAAGCTCGGGATCAACCTGGACGACATCGATCATGTCTCGGCCATCGAGAGCGAGGACCCCACAACCGCCCCCCTGTTCGATGCCGACAGCCCGAAGGGCCAGTACTTCACGGCCATCAGGGCCAAGACGCGGATGCGCGGCCCCGATGATCGCAAGAAGGTGCAGAACGAGCTGCCCGCCATCATGGAGAGGTTCGCGGCCACGCCCGAGGAAACCGTGATGATCGGCGACACGTCCTCCGACGGCTTCGTGGCCAAGCAGGCCGGGGTCGATTTCGCGCATCAGGAAATGGGTGTGCATGTGGGGCCCAAGACGATTTCGGTCTTCAACAGCCTTTATCCGAGCTATCCGATCGGTCCGGAGGGATGCGCGCGGGAATTCGCCAAGCAGGAGATCACGCCCGCCTTCGTTCTGCCCGAGGGTCCATCCGGGCTCTTGGCCGCTGTGACCGTCGCGCCCGGCAGCAAGCCTGCCGTACCCGCGCGTTCCGCGCCGGGCAGGACGCGCAATCCCAGCCTCGCCAGCTGAGCCGCTCGCGGCCGAGGGGAGATTGACAAGCCCCTTGGCGCCGGGCGACACCTGATGCAGTGCAACAAGCGCGCCGGGGCTCGTCCGGGTCGTCATGGCGCGCCCGTTCATGGGAGGAGGGCGCATGGCGCAACGCGCATCGGCCAAGAAGGCAACACCGGCTGCGGCACCTGTCGCCGCCCAGGGCGCGCCCGCCAAACCGGCCAACCCCGCCTCGCGTTCTGTTTCGGACCCGGAGAGCCGCGCGAAGAGCCTGCGTGCCCGCCTTGCCGAATTGCGGTCGGCCGCCGCCAGCGACCCCTTCATCAACCCCGTCCAGTGTCTGGGCCGTGAGATCGCCGAACAGCTGGACAGCGGGGCCCTGCCGCCGGATGCACTGGCCGACCTGGTTCAGCATCTGATCGGCAAGGGGTTCGAGGTCCGGGCCGACCGGCTGCGGCGCTATTTCGGCAAGACCGAGCCCGGAGCCAACGAGCAGAGCCTGCGCGGCCTGTTCCAGCATCTCGCCCGGGATGGCGCCCGGGCCAAGGGCACCGTTCCATTCCCGGTGTTCAAGGCGCGGGTCGAGCAGGCGCTGTTCGGGATCGTCTTCACCGCCCACCCGACCTTCTCCACCAACGCCCGGGTGTTCGAGGCGCTGGCCATTCTGGCGACCAACCATGATCCACAGGGCCGGGCGCTCAGCGAACGCAAGCGCGAGCAGCTGATCCGGCAGATCTCGGGCGAGAACCACATGCCCGACCAGCCGTTGAACCTCGCGACCGAGCAGAAGCTTTCCATCGCCGCTATCGTCAACCTGCGCCGCGCGCTGCGCCGTGCGCATGGCCTCCTGCTTGAGGTGGCGGCCGAGCACTATCCCAAGGAATGGACGGCCCTGAAGCCCCGTCTGCTCACCATCGCGAGCTGGGTGGGCTACGACCTTGACGGGCGCAACGACATCCGCTGGACCGACGTGCTGCAGCGCCGGCTCATCATCCAGGAGGTGCAGCTGGCCCGGATGCTCGACGACATCCACAGCCTGCGCCAGAGCGGAACCCGGAGCGGGGCCAAATCTGCGCAAAAGAAATCGAAAGGGGCGTTGCGGGACGATCTCGACCAGCTGCTCGAACTCGCCGAAAGCAAGCTGGCCCTCGCGATCAAGGAGGTGCGCGACGAGATCGAGGTGTTCGGTGATTTCGATCCCGGGCATCAGAGCGATACCGAGCACCTTCAGCGCATCTCCCAGCGGATGCATGAGGGCCGCGACCGGCGCCTGACCGACGGCTCGGAAATCGTCGACCTGCTCGACCGGGCGATGGAACTCGCGATGCCCGATGCGATGCGCCGCGAGATGTGCCTCATCCGGGCGGAAATCGCGAATGCCGGGCTCGGGCTGGCGCACATGCATGTCCGCATCAATGCCCAGCAGATCCACAACTCGATCCGCAAGGCGGTCGATTTGCGCTCCTCCCCGGAGGATGCACGCTTCCGCAAGTCGCTGATCGCCAAGATGAACACGCTGCTGGATGAGGTGAAGCCGGTCTCGATCAACTTCGGATCGGTGATGAACGAGCGCCCCTCGGCCAAGCGGCTGTTCATGATCTGCCGACAGATCCTGACCTATGTCGACAGCGCGACCCCGATCCGGTTCCTGATCGCGGAGACCGAATCCTCCTTCACGGTCCTGGCCGCGCTCTATTATGCGCGCCTGTTCGGGGTGGAAGACAGGCTCGAGATCTGCCCGCTCTTCGAGACCGAAGCGGCGATCCAGCAGGGCAGCAAGATCATCGACACGCTGCTCGAGAACCCGCATTTCCGCCGCTATGTCGAGAAGACGGGCAAGCTGTGCATCCAGACCGGCTATTCCGATGCGGGCCGCTATCTGGGCCAGACGCCGGCCGGGGGGTCGATCGAGAGGCTCAAGGGCCGGGTGGCGCGGCTGTTCGAAAAGCACGGGCTGAAGAACGTCCAGTTCATCAGCTTCGACACGCACGGCGAATCCATTGGGCGCGGCGGCCATCCGGGCGGCTTTCTGGAGCGTTTCCGCTATATCACCCATCCGCGTTCGCTGAACGCCTTCCGCAGCTGGGGCATCCCCTACAAGCAGGAATCCACCTTTCAGGGCGGTGACGGCTATCTCTACTTCCTGACCGAGACCGGGGCGCTGGCCGCCCTGACGCGGGTGATGGAATACGCTCTCGCGCCGACCGAGGGCACGCCCGCCGCCGGTGAGAACGACCCCTATTATGACGAGCGCGACTATGTGACGGAGTTCTTCACCACGGTGAAGGAATTCCAGGTCGCGCTGATGAACGAGCCGAGCTATGGCGCGCTGCTCTCGGCCTTTGCCCCCAACCTGCTCTATCCGACCGGCTCGCGTGCGCTCAAGCGCCAGCACGACAGCGCCTCGGGCGATATCGACTATCGCCATCCGACCCAGATCCGCGCCATTCCCCATAACGGCATGCTGCAGCAGCTGGGCCTGCTCGCCAATTCGATCGGCGGGGTGGGTGAGGCGATCCACAAGGATCCGCAAGACTTCCTGAGCCTCTACAAGCGCTCCGGGCGTTTCCGCCAGCTGATCGCCATCGCACGCTACGGGGCGGCAGTCAGCGACGGGGACATCCTGCATGCCTATCTCGACCTGACCGATCCAGCCTTCTGGCTGCAGCAGGCGGCCGAGTGCGAGAGCCAGGAACGCCGCGATGCGATGCTGCGGCTGACCGAGCATTTCGAGGATCTGCCCATCCATCGCGAGACCGCACCTGTCTTCCGCAAGCTCTACCGCGACTATATCGAGCTGCGCCGGGGCCTGGAGATGCTGGGCGCGGAAGGGAAGGTCCGCGAGGGCGACCCGGCCTATGTCAGCGAGGAAACACGGGAATTACTGGCGGTCCTGCATGCGGTGCGCCTCGCGATCCTGCAGGAGATCTATCTGGTAGGAACCCGCATTCCGCAATTCTCTAGCCAGCACAACACCACCCACAAGCGCATCATGCAGCGCCTGCTGCAGCTTGAGATCGACCATGTGATGGAAGCCATGAGCCGCATCTTCCCGCTGACCGACGCTCCCGCCAAGGCCGAGGATTACGGCGAACACGCGACCTACGAGACCGATGAAAGCCAGGATTACAGCCAGGAGCATGTCCGCATCTTCCAGCCGATCCGGCGCCTGCACGAGCTGAGCCGACAGCTCACCACCGCGGCGGTGCATGTGACCGGCGCGATCGGCTGAGCCTTGGCCCTGACGCGACCCAAGGCAGGCTGATCATCATGCACGATCGGGGGGGCGGAAAGGCCGATGGCTGAAATCACCGGCTTCATGCGCGGCGACAGGCTTTCCAGACCCAATGTCCTGCGCGGTATCGGCTATACCTGTATCGGTGTCGCGCTGATGGGCGTCATGAGCGCCCTGATCAAGTATCTGGGTACCGAGGTCGATTATTCAGTCGTCCAGATCCTGTTCTTCCGGCAGGCCTTTGCCCTTATCCCCGTGCTCTTCCTGGTGTGGAAGTCGGGCGGGCCGTCCATCCTGAAACCGGTCAATGTTCCCGGGCAGATCACCCGTGCGCTTGTCGGCTTCGCAGCGACGCTCGCCACCTTTCTGGCGTTGACGATCCTGCCGCTGGCCAGCGCGGTGGCGCTGATGTTCGCCGCACCGCTGTTCATCACCGCCCTGTCCGTCCCCTTCCTGAAGGAAAAGGTCGGGGTACACCGCTGGGGGGCGGTTCTGGTCGGGTTCGCGGGCGTCATCATCGTCACCAATCCGGGGCAGGGCATGCTGGAGATTGCCGCATTGATCGCGCTGCTGGCGGCCCTGCTGCAGGCGATCGCGATGATCGCCATTCGCCACCTCTCCCGCACCGACCACAGCCTGGCGATCGTCTTCTGGTTCACGGTCGTGGGCATTGTCGGCGCCGGGGTGATGCTGCCCTTTGCCTGGGTGACACCGGCACCGCATGAATGGATCCTGCTGGTGGCGATGGGTGTGGCCGGCGGCCTCGGCCAGGTGTTCATGACGCTGGGCTTCAAGAACGCGCCCGCCTCGGTGGCCGGGCCGTTCAACTACACCTCGATCATCTGGGCGACGCTGTTCGGCTATTTCGTCTTTGCCGAGGTGCCAACCCTGAACGTGCTGCTGGGGGCGGCCATCGTGATTGCCTCCGGTCTGTACATCGTCCACCGGGAGCGGGTGCGCCGTCGGCCGCCGCTGGCGCCCACGGCCACGACCGAGGCGTGATCCGAAAGAAACGACAAGGCCGGGAAGCGGGCGGTGCCGCTCAGCCTTCCTCCACCCCATCGGGCAGGGCGGGCATCGGCTGGCGGGCCGCGGAGCGGTCGATGGGCCCGAGGCCTTTCCACGCCCATTCCGAGCGCCAGGAATCCGCCATGCGGGCGGCGACATCGTCCAGACCCAGCCGACGCAGGGTCATGGTGCGGGCCCGCAGCTTGCGTTCTGCCAGGGCGCGCTCGGTCGCTTCGCCGCCGAGGAACTGGCCATCGGGCAGGCGCAGGCTCTCCAGCACACGGGCGAAAAGCGTCTCTTCCGAGTCGGTATCGCGGGCATCAAGCGGCTGCTCGCTGGCAAGGCTCCGCCAGATCCAGTCATGCAGGACCGCCCGGGTGTCTGAAGGCTCCACCCGCTCCATCAGATCGGTGATCCGTGCCAGCAGGACCGCGTTCATCCGGCTGCCATCGAGGGGCCGACCGATCAGATAGTCGGCCATGGCGCAGATCATGTGGGCGCGGCTTGCGGGCCGGCCGAAGATCTGCTGCACGACGGTCGGAAAGGCCAGAACATCGGCCGCGAACCGGTCGATGAAGGCGAGGATTTCCGGGTCCGTCCCGCTCTGTCCCAGATCGAGCACCGAGGTCAGCTTGTCGAGCAGCCGGTTCATCTTCACCAGACGCAGGACGAGAATGGCATTGGCCATGTAGCTGATACGCTCCTGCCCGACGAGATCGCGCAGCTGCTCGGCCCAGGCAGCCGGATCGCTGCCGTTGAAGGCCGGGAGCTTGCCATTCCGGCGGGCGAGGAACGCCTCATGGGCCAGCACGCCGATATCGTCGACCATGGCCTCGAGCTGCACGATCCGTTTCTGCTTGTCGATGCCCTGCATCCGGGCCTGTTCGGGCGCCACGCGCAGGATCGCCTGCGCGACGAGCGCGCCGGTCTTCTGCAGCTGCTGGAAGTGCGGATGGCCGTGCAGCACCTCCAGCGGGGTGAGCTGATATTCGGTCAGGAAATGCCGGAAGATCCGGCCGATCGCCATGCGGCTTGGAAGCATGAAGAAATCTTCGGCGCGGCGGCAGACATGCGTGTTGGTCGGGACGGCACCGATGGCCACATGCGGATCGCGCTTGGCGAGCAACTTCCGGTAGATCTCCAGCTGGGTGCTCATGCCCCCGGCACGGTGACGGTGCCGCAGGATGCGCGTACCTTCCCATTCGCCGCTGTTCAGCAACGCGGTGGCATGCGCACGGGCAAGCTCCTCGCGCTCGAAGACCCCCTCGTCGATCCAGTGCTTCTGCCGGAAGGCCTGCACCTCAAAGGTATATGTGCGCTGGCCGTTCCCGTGATTCACCGATACTGCCCCCCGCATGGCCGCACAAGGCGGCGCTGGCTATGGCCGCGCCTGCCGGGCTGGATGCCCTCACGCGGAAACCACATGACGCAACGCTAGCGTGCATCTGGTAAACCGTTGCCTAATCCCGGCCGGCGAGATGACCATGCCGCATGGCTGCGCGGTATCGACATGCTCTGGCGAGCCGCCCTGCCCCCCTTATATCGCTGTCCGACAGGCCGTGGATGACGGCCATGACCCTTGAGATCACGAGCCCCGGGCCCTACGCCATGCCCTACATCGTCACCGACGCCTGCATCCGGTGCAAATATACCGATTGTGTCGAGGTGTGCCCCGTCGATTGCTTCTACGAAGGGGCCAACATGCTCGTCATCCACCCCGATGAATGCATCGATTGCGGTGTGTGCGAACCCGAATGCCCGGTCGAGGCCATCGTGCCCGACAGCGACCCGAAGGCCGACGCCTTCATGGAGCTCAACCGGAAATATTCCGAGTCCTGGCCCAACATCACACGCCAGAAGCCCCCGCTTCCCGAGGCTGAGGAATTCAAGGACAAGACCGGCAAGTACGAGGCGTATTTCTCGCCCGAGCCCGGCGACGGCTGAGGCCACACCACCAACCGGTAACCGGGCGCCCACGCGCCCGCAAGGTCAGCCATTCGCAAGATGACGTGTAAAACGTCTTTTATATGTACTTCTAATTTGCTATAGTGATCTTCTGTCTTTTCACGGAATCGAAACTTGCCAACGGAGGCTGGCCTCAGCCAGCTCACTTGAGAAACCTCCGGTCAACGTGCTTGTGCCCAGCCTGAAGGCGCTGCCTTCCGGGATGGTCATCTCGTTGCGCAAGGCAAGCCGCTCCGGCCCTCCGGCCCCTCTGCCGGGCAACGCCCATGCCGTGGATCGACAGGAAAACGCCCCGGACCGGCATGATCATGTCGCGCAGGTTCGAGGGGCAGGTCAAAACCCGGGTCCTGTCTCGCATGGGCCTTCGAACTTGACAGGACGCACATAGAGCAATGGCACAGATGCAGGAGTTCTCAGCAGGCGATTACGTTGTTTATCCCGCCCATGGCGTCGGCCGTGTGGAGGGCGTTGAGGATCTCGCCGTTGGTGAGCACCAGGTGAGCCTCTACAGGATTTCCTTCGAGAAGGACCGCATGCGCCTCAAGGTGCCCGTCAACAAGGCCCGGGAAGCGGGGCTGCGCCGGCTCTCCAGCACTGACCGGCTGAAGGTCGCGCTGGAAACCCTGCAGGGCAAGGCCCGCATCCGCCGCACCATGTGGAGCCGTCGGGCCCAGGAATACGAGGCCAAGATCAACTCCGGCGACCCGGTCTCCATCGCGGAAGTCCTCCGCGACCTGAAGCGTAATGGCGATCAGGGCGAACAGTCCTATTCCGAGCGCCAGATCTATCAGGCCGCACTGGAAAGGCTGGCGCGCGAACTGGCCGTGGTCGAGAAGATCGACGAGAAGAAGGCCGCCAAGCGCGTCGAGGAAGTTCTCCTCAAAGCGGCCTGATTCTTCTGGAATGGTTCCAGCCTTTGCCGCATCCGACTGCGGTGGCTGGAACACCACCTCAAAAAGGCCAGTGATCCGGACCTGCTGCGGTTGCGTAGTATCTAGGCAACCAGACAGGAAGGATCCCTCATGGCGTATATCGACGATCCCTCCACGCAGAAGGCCAATCTCGACTATATCAAGGCCTCCATGCGCGAGCCCCTGCTCGAACGCGAACACGAGTTCGACCTCGCCCGCCGCTGGCGCGAGAAGGGGGATGAAGCGGCCCTGCACGAGCTTGTCCGCTCCTACACGAGGCTGGTGATTTCAACCGCCTCCCGCTTCCGCAATTACGGCCTGCCGATGGGTGACCTGATCCAGGAAGGCAATGTCGGGCTGATGCAGGCGGCCGCGCGGTTCGAGCCGGAGCGCGAGGTGCGGTTCTCGACCTACGCCGCCTGGTGGATCCGGTCGGCCATGCAGGACTACATCCTGCGCAACTGGTCGATTGTGCGCACCGGCACCACCGCGGCCCAGAAATCCCTGTTCTTCAACCTGCGCCGCCTGCGCGCCCGGATCGAGCGGGTCAATGGCGGTGAGGGTCTGCAGGACGAGGATCGCGACGAGATCGCCGAGGAACTGCGTGTCAGCCGCGACGATGTGCGGACGATGGAGATGCGCCTTGCTGCGGCCGACCAGTCGCTGAACGCGCCCCTGCGGGATTCCAGCGAGGATGAATGGCAGGATTTCCTCGACGATGAACGCCCCTCGCCCGAGCAGGTGGTGATCGGCATGCGCGACACGGAAACCCGGTCGCAATGGCTGAACGAGGCGATCTCGGCGCTCTCCGACCGGGAGCAGAAGATCATCCGTGAACGGCGCCTGACGGAAGAGACGGTGACGCTGGAACAGCTGGGTGCTGAACTCGGCGTCTCGAAGGAGCGGGTGCGCCAGCTTGAACAGCGCGCGATGAACAAGCTGCGTGAGGCGATGCGCCAGCGCGTCGAAAACCATCAGGATCTGTTCGTCGAGGCGGGCTGAGAATAGCGTTCCCGCCAACCCTCCGCCGGCCGGGGTTTGCCCAACCCCCGTCCCCCATCTCAAGGGGTTCCCGGCGGGAAAACGGAGGCCAGCGGCGCGGTCTTTCAGGAAGGCCGCGCCCTTTTTTTGGTGGATAGCCCTCGACCACAATCTTGATGCGCTCGCCCGGCTGCAGGCGCTGCTGCGGGGTGAGCCCGTTGAGCAGCCGCAACCAGCCCTCCCGCGCGACCGGCAGGGGCAGACCGGCGGCGATGCTTTCCACCGTCTCGCCCGTGCGTACGGTGCGGATGGCGATCCGGAGCGGTCGCGCGGCCGCAGCTTCCCGGGGGCCGAGGCGCCGAAAACTGAGCGCCGTCGCCTGAAATGGCGCGTTGAACGCGGGATCTTTCACATTGCCGGCGGCAAACAGAAAGCGCGCCATGCGCCCCTCGCCCATGGCAATCGCGACGAGGCGCACCCGCTCGCCCTCCCGTCGGGCCACCCCGGTCGCAGCGGCAAGGCCGTTGACGTTCAGCCGTTCCGCGCCCTCGACCTGCTGTCCCCCTGTCCATTCGCGGGTCAGATACGCAAGCGGGTCACGCGCGCGCGCCTGCGGGGCGAGGTCGAAGATGATCTCCATGTCACCGGGGCCGATGCCCAGCACCGCCTGCGGGGTGTTCACGATCGCGAAACCCTCCGGCATCACGAAGCTGATCCGCAATTCGGGATGCAGGAATTCCCGGCCTCGCACATAGCCATCCTTCGCCGAGCCGCCGAAGATCATCCCGTCGATGGCATCCAGATATCGATCCCGCACTGTCCGACTATCTTCCAGACGCGGTAGCGCCTGCGCCTGCTGCACAGCATCCTCGATACGGCCGGGCGTATCGGGATGGGTGGCGAAAAAATCGAAGCCCGTTCGTTCGCGCCCCGTGATCTGTTGCTGCAACCGGTCATGGGCCTCGAGCTGGGCAAGGAAACCGGCCATGGCGAAGGGGTCATAGAGGGCATTGTGCAGATAGTCGATGGCCAGGCGGTCGGCCTGACTTTCCTGTGCGCGCGAAAAGCTCGACAGATAAAGCGCGCTGCCGAGCCCCAGCGCGGTACCCGCCGCCGGCTCGTCAAGTGCGGCGCCCAGCACCGCCCCCGCCAGCGTCAGGGCTATGGCGCGCGAATAGCGCTCGGCCGAATGGCGCGCGGCCACATGGCCCAGCTCATGGGCGAGGACGGCCGCGACCTGCGCCTCGTTTTCGGCGAGCGCGATCAGCCCGCGCGTCAGGTACACATAGCCGCCCGGCAGGGCGAAGGCGTTCACCAGATCGGTGTCGAGCACGGTGAAGGTGTAGGTCTGCTGCGGCAGCTGGCCAGCCCGCACCAGGGCGGTCCCCATGCCCGCCACCCAGGCGCCGAGCTCACGATCAGGGACGATGCCATATTGCTCGACGATCTTCGCATGTTCCTGCGCACCGACCTGCATTTCCTGGCCCGGCGACATGAAGGCGGTGAACTGCTCCTCGCCGGTCGCCGGATTGGTCGTGCAGGCGGGCAGCACCGTTACCAGCGGCACGAGCAGAAGAAGGGTTCGCAGGATCATGGCAGCGGCTCCAGCAGCTCGATCTGGTCGGGGTGGGTCAGGTCGATCATCGGCCCGTTCAACGCATAAAGCCAACCCCGGATGCGCAGAAGCGCTCCCTCGAGCCTGTCAGGGTCGCGGCCGGCCGCAGTAAAACTCCGCCTTTGGCGTGTCGGAAGTTGGGCGGTCGTGTCGCGCCGCCAGTCCTCGCCGAAATTCAGATAGATACGCCCACCCACCGTGGTGACCTCGCGCACCCGTCCCTCGACCAGCACGAAGCCGTCTCGCGGCCCCTCGAACCGCAAGTCCGAGGGGGTCCAGACGACCCGGCCGCCAAGCCAGGCATCGCCTGACCATCCGCCCCGCGCTGCGCTGCGCGCCTCGGCTTCGAGCGCCAGCAAGGGCGCCAGCCCCTCCTGCGCCCAGGCCCGCCCCTCGACCCGCGCCAGGCCCGCCCGAACGAGCCGGGCCTGCAGGCTCTCCCCCTCCCCGCACCGGGCCAGCGCGATGATCCGGCCATGGCGGTCGGGCCCGGGTGCCACCTCCTGAAGCGAGGGCTCGCAGTCAGCGAGCCATGTCTGCAGGGTGGGCAGCGCATCCGGCGCCGGGGCAGCCTCGTGGAGATGGGCAAGGCGCACCGTGCGGCCATCGGGCGCGATCAGCACGAGCCCGGGCGCTGCGCGCCATCCTTCCGATGCCGCAACGGAAGCCGCCAGGCCGACGAGCAGAACCGCCAGAAGGCTAGAAGCCAGCCGCGCCATGGAGCCAGAACTGGCTTCTGAGTGCCAGCACCGCCCCGGTCACCAGGGCCGCCAGCGCAACCGCCCGCCACAGAGGAACGAGGCGCGGGGCACGGTCCCCGGCCCACCAGCGTCGCCGCCCGCTGATCATGGGGCCCAGGATGTTGTCGCGCTTGACCCCCAGATAGAACATGATCGCCACCAGATGCAGGCCGATCAGGGCCAGCAGGACATTGACGAAACTGCCATGAAACTGGCTGAGCGCGTCGAGTGTATCGAAATCGTCGATCGTGACCGCCAAGGCCCCCTCGGCAAAGCTGTGGCCGCTGCTGTCATAGCTGAAGAGCCCGGTCCCGGTCTGGACGAGCAGGGCTCCGAGAAGCGCCAGCACGGCCAGCCCGCCCAGCGCCCCATGGCCGAGGGTCGGGCGATAGCCACTGCCTGCCAGCTTGCGCGCATAGGCCAGCACGGCCCGCGGCCCCTTCACGAAATGCCCGAAACGCGCGGTCTCCCCGCCAATGAAGCCCCAGAGGATGCGGAACAGCACCAGCCCCAGCACGGCATAGCCCCAACCCAGATGCCCCTCGATATCGCCGCGATCGCCGGTCCACCACGCCATCCCCACACAGATCGCAAGCGCCCAGTGGAACAGGCGGACCGGCAGGTCCCAGAGCTTGACCGGAACCGTCAGGCGGTGCGGATCATGGTTCGGGCCGGCTGCGGCAACCGAAGCCGCAGGTTCGGCGTTCTCTTGGGGGTCGGAAACGGCCATGTCCGTGAAATCGGGCCTTTTCCCCCGCGCGTCGAGAGGCCATCATCGCGCGCAAGGCCCGGCCCGCGCCCTACCAGGTGCAGACAGCCCTCGCCCTTCCCCGTGGAGCCTGATGCGATGCCGCGATGAACCTGTTCCCTCCCATCATACCCTATGCGACGGGACGGCTGCAGGTCGATGCGCTGCATGAACTCTATTTCGAGCAATGCGGAAATGCCGAGGGCCGCCCCGTGCTGTTCCTGCATGGCGGCCCTGGGGCGGGTGCCTCACCCACCCACCGGCGCTTCTTTGATCCCAACCATTACCGCATCGTGATCTTCGACCAGCGCGGGGCCGGTCGGTCTCGGCCGCTGGGTGAGTTGCGCGCCAATACGACTGCCCACCTGATCGACGATATCGAGGCGCTGCGGGTCCATCTCGGCATCGAGCGCTGGGCGGTGTTCGGCGGGTCCTGGGGGTCGACGCTGGCCATGGCCTATGCCCAGGCCCATGCCGAGCGGGTGTCGGCGCTGATCCTGCGGGGCATCTTCCTGATGCATCGGGACGAGATCGACTGGTTCCTCTACGGCATGGGGCGGATCTTCCCTGAAGCCTGGGAGCGGTTCGCAGGCTTCATCCCGCCCGAAGAGCGCGGCGATCTTCTGGCTGCCTATCATCACCGGCTGACCGAAGGCACAGCCGCCGCCCAGCGCGACGCCGCCCGGGCATGGAGCCTGTATGAGGGCGCCTGCTCGACCCTGATGCCGAGCCCGGAGGTGATCGCCGCCTCGGGCGACATGACCCATGCGCTGGGCCTCGCGCGGATCGAGGCGCATTATTTCCGGGACAACCTGTTCGAGCCCGAGGACAAGCTCCTGCGCGATCTCGACCGGCTGCGCCACATCCCGGCGGTGATCGTGCAGGGACGCTATGACATGATCTGCCCGATCCATACCGCGGACCGCCTGCACCGGGCCTGGCCGGAGGCCGATTACGTGATCGTGCCGGATGCCGGGCACTCGACCATGGAGCCCGGAATCAGGCGCGCACTCGTTGCCGCGACGGAGCGATTCAAGAATCTGCCGGCATGAGATGGCGCGCGCGCCCGGCACCCGCCCCGGCACGCACCCTTGCCAAGATATCGGCGCCATGGTTCAGATGAGCGCCGCCACATTCATCGGGGGAGGCGTAGAACATGCCCGACATCAAGCTCATTGACGATCTCGACCTTCAGGGCCGCACCGTGCTGGTCCGCTGCGACCTGAACGTGCCGGTTCAGGACGGCAAGGTCACGGACACCAACCGGATCGACCGGCTGCTGCCGACCCTCAAGGAGCTCGGCGACAAGGGCGCGAAGGTCGTGATGATGTCCCATTTCGGTCGACCCAAGGGGGCGCCCTCGCCGGAATTCTCGCTCAATCAGGTGCTGCCGGCGCTGACCCGGCTGCTCGGCCGCCATATCGCCTTTGCCGAGGATTGCATCGGTCCGGCCGCGGAGAAAGCCATCGCCGAGCTCGCTGACGGCGCCTATCTGCTGCTGGAGAATGTCCGCTTCCATGCGGGCGAGGAAAGGAACGACCCCGAATTCGCCAAGGCTCTGGCGGCGCTTGGCGATGTCTATATCAACGATGCCTTCGCCACCGCCCATCGCGCCCACGCCTCCACCGAGGCGCTGGCGCATCTGCTGCCAGCCGCGGCCGGGCGGCTGATGCAGGCCGAGATCGAAGCGTTGTCGCGGGCGCTGGAACAGCCGGAGCGCCCCGTGGCGGCGCTGGTCGGCGGAGCCAAGATCTCCAGCAAGCTCGACCTGCTCGGCAATCTCGTGGAAAAGGTCGACCGGCTCGTGCTGGGCGGCGGCATGGCGAATACCTTCCTCTATGCCGATGGCGTCGATGTCGGGGCCAGTCTGTGCGAGCGCGACATGGCCGAACAGGCCCGCGCCATCCGTGTGAAGGCCGAGGACGCGCGCTGCCAGATCCTGCTGCCGGTCGACGGGGTGGTGGCGGATGAGCTCAAGCCAAATGTCCCGACCCAGATCGCCGCCATCCGCAGCGTGCCGGCCGACGGCATGATCCTCGACATCGGCCCTCAGACCATCGACCTGCTGACCCGGCGCCTGCGCGAATGCAACACCATCGTCTGGAACGGCCCGCTCGGCGCCTTCGAGGTCGCCCCCTTCGACCAGGGGACCACAGCCCTTGCCCGATTCGTGGCCAATCTGACCGATGAAGGCGAGGTGCTGAGCGTCGCCGGCGGCGGCGACACGGTGAGCGCGCTCGCCCATGCCGGGGTGATGGAGCGGTTCAGCTATATCTCGACCGCCGGCGGGGCGTTCCTCGAATGGCTGGAGGGCAAGACCCTGCCCGGTGTGGCGGCCCTGAAGAAATAGGGGCGCGCCGCTGGGCGGGCGTTTATTCGCGCATGGGATCGATGCGTGCACCGGCCTGCAGCTTGCCCAGCGCCGCCCTTGCCGCCGTGGCGTCGATACGGTCGTACATCTTGAGCACGGCCGACAGGTCGCGCGGGTCGATGACCGATTTTTCCTTTGAGAAATCGCGGGAGAGCAGGAACAGGCTGGCGAATTCCTCCTTCGAGATGCCGGCCGCGCGGCTGGCAATGGCCATGCGTGTCGCCCGCTTCTCCGCCAGCAGCTCCTTCGCCACGGGTATCGACAGCCCGAAATAGGCGGCGTAGAGCGCAAGAAAGACCATCGTGCGCCCCTGACGCAGCACGCGCAGCATCAGCTTGGCGTTGATCCGCCCACAGCTTGACAGGCCCTGAGCCCAGTCCATCAGATCGGGGCTGACGGTCCGTGTATGTTCCGTCTCGCGCACGAACCGGTCGAGGGTGCCCTCGATCGCGCGGTCCAGCGCCAGCCGGTTGATGTCGAACCGTTCGGCGAGATAGCCGCGCAGTTCCCGACCGACCCAGACGTAAAGCCTTGTCGCCAGTTCCCCGCTCAGCTCCGGACGCCTGACCAGCGGCTGGCGCAGCAGGGCGCGGCTTTCGGCGAGCCCGGCAATTTCCACCATGGCCTCATGGGGGATGACCGTGCCGGCATTCTCCAGCAGCGCGCGCACCGCCGCACTGTCACCGGTCTGGGCCAGCGCCACCGAGACAGGCTCGGGCAAGGCCGGGCGTGTGGCGACGATACGGGCATGATCGGCACTCGCCTGTCGGACGATGGCGACCAGATCCTCGGCCTCCAGCAGGGGGCTCAGCTGCAGGACCGGGGTCGCCACGGGGATCTCGTCGCGGGCGAGAAAACGGATCAGTTCCTTCGGCGCATCCGGCTCACCCGCCAGCTGGTCGGCCAGGGCGCGCCGGATCTCCATCTCCACCTCCCGGCAGAGACGGATCAGGATGTCGCCGGCCAGATCGCGTTCCCGGTCGCCCAGCCCGACATGCAGCAGGCGTTCGATGGCCTGCAGCAGACGCTCGCGGCCCGCATCGCTGCGGTCGCGTGCCAGATCGAGCAGAAATCCGATATCCAGTGGTTGCGAGGCCATGACCGCCATTCCATTCCGACCGGAACCCTCGACATCCGATCGTGCCCCCTTGTCACCAATGGGGACGTTGCACAGCCCAACCTACACCGGATCGTCGTGACGCCAAAGGGCACCTCGACGACCGTCCACAACACACCTGAAGGCTATTGTAGAGCCAGCACGTTAACGGAGTCTTTGCGCCGCCCGCCCTGCCCCGGGACGGCCTTCGCACCGCCTTGAACTGCCTTGATTGGCCCCGCTCGATGGAACCGCCGCCAAAGGCTTATCCCTCTGAGACCGGTTGCTCTACATGTTGATGGGCCGCGGTACTCGCGGGGTGGTTTTGTTGCCTGACAAAAGAGGCAGGGATTCTGGATGAAGAGGTGTTGCTGAGGGCCTTGACCGGGTCTGCGGTTCAGGCGCGCTGCTCGACGAAGTCGCGGTAGGTCGCTGGGGCAAGACCAACGCCGATTCCGAGAAGCCTGTCGAAAGCGCTGTGCATGTGGCGGCGACGGTTCCATCGAAACGTGAATTCGTCGAGATATCGCTGAACGTGGCGCTTGCGGAGGCCGTGAAAAGTGCCCTTTGCCCACCGCTTGAAGTTCGAGAAGACGCGGTGGACCCAATGCAGCAGTTCGTGCGCCTTCCTGCCCTCGACGACACGCACTTCATGGGTGTTGGCTGGCGGCTTCTCGTAACCGATCCAGCCGTCGGTGACGATGTGCGCGCCGGGTTCGACGATGCGGGCGATAAAGCCATGCAGGGTGTCGCGCGACCCGTTCGCAATGTGCTCGAGGCGGATCCGGCGGGGGTGTCCATCTTGCGACAGTTCGACTGCGCCGACGACGAAGATCTTGCCCAC
>CAZPBH010000003.1:0-8798 GCA_964584645.1 uncultured Rhodospirillales bacterium
ACTGGCGGAAGGCAACACCGAATTCGATCCCGCCAAACTCGCGCGGCGCGACGAGCTGGGGGCGGTCGTGGAAAGCCTGCAGGTCTTCCGCGTCAACCAGCTGCATATCGTCGAGCTGCGGGCCGAGCAGGAGCAGCAGCGCAAGGAAGCCGAGGAGACACGCCGCGACATGCTGCTGAGCCTCGCCGGACGGTTCGAGCAGCAGGTGCTGGGCATGGTCGAGCAGCTCTCGACCGCCATCGGTTCCATGCAGCAGCGCGCCCATGAAATGGCCAAGGGTGCCCAGGGCGCCTATGAGCAGTCCAAGACGGTCGAGGATGCGACCGAACAGGCCTCGGGCAATGTCCGCTTCGTGGCCGAAACGGCGGACGAGCTGGCGCGCTCGCTCGCCCGGCTGGGCGATCATGTGATGCAGTCGGCCGAGATTTCTGACGAAGCCGTGGGCGAGGCCCGCAAGGCCGATGAGCTGGTCGGCTCGCTGTCCGAGGCGGCGGGGCAGATCGGGGCCATCGTCCAGATGATCGACGATGTGGCAAGCCGGACCAACCTCCTGGCGCTCAACGCGACCATCGAGGCGGCCCGCGCCGGCGAGGCCGGAAAGGGGTTCGCCGTGGTGGCGAGCGAGGTCAAGGCGCTTGCCCGCCAGACGGCCGAGGCCACGCAGGAGATCGGTGCCCGGGTCAACGCGATGCAGGAAACCACCGAAGAAGCGGTGGGCGTGATCCGCGAGGTGGCCGAAGTGATCGGCCGGATCAGCGAGATCGTCGCGACCATGTCGGAATCCATCACCAACCAGAGCCAGGCGACCGATCAGGTCGTCGCCAGTGTGCATCAGGCCCATGGCAGCATGAACGACAGCGCCAGCCATCTGAAGGCGATGACCGAGCGGACCGGCCGTGTGAACGATGCCTCGGGCGAGCTGGGTGGTCTGGCCTCCGATCTCGACAGCGGCGCCCGGAAGCTGAAAGAGCAGGTCAACGACTTCCTGCAAACCGTCCGCACGGCCTGATCGCGCACCTGCGCGGGCAGGCTTGCGCGTCGCCCCATTGGACAATCGGCCCGGAAGCCCCATCCTCCCAAGGCATGAAAGGGAGTGCATGAGGCATGGCCGAAACGCGCGCGCAGCCGGATTTCTCTACCGTGCCCGAGAGGCTGGGCGAGGAAATCCACGGGCCCGGCAAGACGTTCTTTGATCAGGTCGTCATCGACAATCTGATGGATGCGGTGATGGAGCTTTCGGCCCAGCTCTGGATCACGCGTGACCGGCTCTATGTTCTGGAAAGGGTGCTCGAATCGCAGGGCACCGACGTCGCGAAGGCCATCGAGGCCTGGGCGCCTGATGATGCCGAACGGGCCGAACGCGATGCGCTGCGCAAGGACCTCGTGGAACGGGTCTTCAACGGTTTTGCCCGCCGCGCCGAATAACGCACAACGAGACAGGGAGAGACAGCGACATGCGTGGAATGGAAGGCATCCTGCCCCGTCCGCCGCGGCTTGCGGATGAGAGCTATCTGGATTTTGTGGAGACTTTCCGCCTGTTCTGCCTGCAGAAGATGGGCCCGGTGGTGCAGCAGACCGGCACGGCCGCGCTGGAGCGGGATGTCGGGGCCGAGACCGCCATCGATGCGCCGCTCGAGATCATCAAGCGGACCTTCAACTCGACTTCCATTGCCCGGAGCTGGCAGCGCATGATGCGCAGCCATCAGGAGATGATGTGGCGGCAGGTCCGCGAAGGTTTCCTGACGGTGGCCGAGGCCGAACGCGCAGCCCTCGACAAGGCCGCGGAAATCGCGCCCCGGAACCTGCAGATCGACCCGGATTTCATCGTGCCCGATTATGCGCGGGAGGAAATCCACCTGCAGCCCGGCGGCTATACCGACGACCCGATCGGCGGGGTGGTGTTCCACTACGGCACCAAGGTCTTCTATGAGGGCATGAACGATCAGGACGAGCTTCATCACGAACTCGCCGGAAAGATGACCCTGCCCGCCGATGGCCAGGTGACACGCATCCTCGATGTGGCCTGCTCCATCGGTCAGGCGACCATGGCCCTGAAGAAACGCTTTCCCGAGGCCGAGATCATCGGTCTCGATGTCGCCGCACCGATGCTGCGCTATGCCCATCGTCTTTCGGTCGAGCGCGGGCTGGACATCACCTACCGCCAGGGTCTGTGCGAGGCGACGGGCTATGCCGACAACAGCTTCGACTGCATCCTCTCCTACATCCTGTTCCACGAGATCCCGGTCGAGGTGATCAAGGCGACTGCGGCCGAGATGTTCCGCATCCTGCGCCCCGGTGGAACCTTCTCGATCTTTGAGTTCCCCAATCACGGCGCGGCCAAGATCCCGCCCGCCTTCCGCTTCATCATCGACTATGACAGCCGGAACAATTGTGAACCTTATTCGCCCGGCTTCGTTTATTCCGATTTCCGCCAGACGCTGGCCGATGCGGGCTTTGAGGTCAGTGACGGCCCGAAAGCCTCGAACCCGTTCCTGCAGAGCCTCGTCTGCACCAAGCCCGCCTGAGCCCTGAGGGAGGTCCCATGCCGCTCAACGCCGAACCGCTCCGCACGATTTCCGACGAAGATCGCGCCACCTATGAGCGTGATGGTGTCGTCTGCCTGCGTCAGGTCTTCGATCCCGAATGGATCGATCATCTGCTGCCCGATGCCCGGCGCATCGTGATCGACAAGGAGCCCATGGGCCTGCTGCCCACCATCCCGGGGCGCTACATGGCGCGCACGGTGCCGAGTTTCCGGCGCTTCGTGTTCGAGAGCGCGCTCGGCGAGGCCATCGGGGAACTGCTCGGCTCGAAAGAGATCCGGTTCTTCTTCGACGAGATCTTCGCCAAGGAACCCAATTCGACCTCGGAGACCATCTGGCATACCGACCGCATGGGCTGGCCGGTGGTGGGCAAGATGGTGCCCTCGATCTGGATCCCGCTGACCCCGATCAGCAAGGCCAACAGCCTCGAATGCGTGGCCGGCACCCAGCATGACGACAAGCGCTACTGGCTGTTCAGCCCCAACGCCCGGCAGATGATCCGGCCCGAGGATCGTCACGCCCACCCCGATGGTGCCGCCCTCAAGGCCGACCCGAACAACCGCTTCCTGACCTGGGACATGGATCCGGGCGACATTCTCGTCGTGCATCCCTGGACGATCCATTATTCCAGCGGCAATCCGCATGATGACTGGCGGATTGCCATCTCGATCCGTGTCTTTGGCGATGACATCACCTGGAAGCCGCGGCCCGATTGCGTGAACCTCGCCGGCGTCTCCTTCGACGAGATGATCGAGGGCGAGCGCCCGCAGGGCCCGCTCTTCCCGCTGCTGTGGAGTGCCGATGGCCGCAAGGATGATGACAGCCAGTTCCCGCGCGGTTTCGCCACCACCTGGTCGCCGGAACGCGAGCGCCGCGGCACGGTCAATGAGGACGCCATCTTCCAGAAGATGCGCAAGGCCGAAGCGGCGGAGTAAGCGGCTCCTGGTGAGCGGATCGCCCCCGGACTGACGGCGATCCGCCTCAAACCGGCACGGTCGCCGGGTTGTAGCTGAACAGGCCGAGGCTCTCCTCCAGCTTGGGCGCGTTGGCGCGGAACAGGGCCGGGTCGGGCACCTGAAGCTTGTCCGCCCCCGCTGCGCTCTCGCGCTGGATCAGATGCGTGCGCTCCAGCCTTGCGGCTTCGAAACGCCGGAAGCCCTCGGCCATCTCCGCGCCCGCATCGCGTGCGGCTTCCAGCGCGCGGGCCATCACCAGACCATCCTCGATCGCACTGGCTGCGCCCATGCCCATGAAGGGCAGCATCGGGTGGGCGGCATCGCCCATCAGGGCAACCCGACCGCGGGTGTACTGGGATAGCGGGGCGCGGTCGAAAAGCCCCCACTGAAAGCATGCCCCGTCGGGCATCGCGTCGATCAGGTCCGTCACATCGCGATGCCAGCCGGCATAGACGGCCTGCACATCGGCCTTGGCGGCCGGGATCGCCCAGCCCTCCTCGCTCCATTGACCGGCGCGGGCGAGCCCCACGCAGTTCAGGAACGCCCCGCCGCGGATCGGGTAGTAAACGAAGATACGTTCCGGCCCGGCGAAATTGTGGCTTTCGCGCAGAGGGATGTCGCGCGGCCAGCGATCATGCGGGATCAGGAACCGGTAGGCGACATGGCCGGTGAAGCGGGTCTCCACCTGGCCGAAAAGCCGCTCGCGCAGCTTCGAGCGCAGCCCGTCGGCGCCAATCACATGGGCGAAGCCATATTCGGCGCCGTTGTCGAAGGCCAGCCGGATGCGGGTCTCCTCATGTGCGGCATCGATCAGCTTGTGGCCGGTGCGCACCGCCTCGGGGTCGTGGTCCCGCACGGCATCGACCATAATGGCGTGCAGGTCGGCCCGATGGATGAAGAGATAGGGGGCGCCATAGGTCGCCTCGGTCTCCTCGCGATGCGTGGTGACCAGAACCTCCCCCGTGGCGAAATGGTGCAGGAACTGCTTGACCGGCACTGTTCCCCGCTCGCGCACGGTCTCGAGCAGACCGAGATCCTTCAGCACATGGGTAGCGTTCGGGGACAGGGTGAGCCCGGCCCCGATCTCGCCCAGCTCCGGCGCCTGCTCGAACACCACCGGGCGAAAGCCGCGCTGCTGCAGGGCGATAGCTGTGATCAGCCCGCCGATACCGGCTCCGACAATCGCCAGATCGCCCTCTGTTGCGCCGTTCCTGCCCTCAGCCATGATGACCCAGCCCCAGCGCACCCGGGTTCATGCGGTTGTCCGGGTCCACCAGCTTCTTGAGGCCCGCCATGACCGAGAGGAAGGCCGGCTCGCGCGCCCGCGCCCAGGGATAGCTGCGGCCGATCTGCATGTGCACCGCGCCGAGCTCGTAAAGCCGGTCGACCATCTCCTGCTTCATGGTCGCGATCAGCTCGCGCGCCCGGCTGTTGTGTTCGAAGGTCGGGGTATTGTTAAGCATCTCTTCCGGCGTGTAGGTGGTGTGAAAGGCGTCCCTGCTGTCCTCCCAGTAGAACACGGGCTCGATCAGCAGCGCGTTGCGG
This sequence comes from uncultured Rhodospirillales bacterium, assembly GCA_964584645.1. Taxonomy (GTDB): domain Bacteria; phylum Pseudomonadota; class Alphaproteobacteria; order CAZPBH01; family CAZPBH01; genus CAZPBH01. Next base: position 5,045 of record CAZPBH010000003.1, read on the forward strand.
TTCACGACCGAATAGCTCATGGCGATGTGCATCTTCGCCTCGCGCGCGGCCACCGCATGGGCGTCGATGACGGCCTCACAGGCCTGCTGGGCCGCGTTGGCCTGGCTGAACGGCACAAGCGCGTGGATCGGCAGAAGGCGACGACCGGCGGGATCAAGGGTCGGCAGCGGTGCAAAGGGCTGGGCACGCACGAAGCTCGGCACGGTAGGTGCGATAGGCGCGCCGCCCTTCACAATCTCGCGGATGGCGTCGAGATGGCAGGCGAGTTCGCGCTTCGAGCGGCTCTCGGCGATAAAATGGCCGAGAAATCCTTCCTTCTTCAGGATCGAGCGCCCGGCCAATGCCACACGCGCCATCCGGCTGAGTGCGGTGACGGGATTGCCGGCCGCGCGGCCAATGGCGATCAGCGACCTGAAATCCTGCACGAGGTTCTGCTCACCGGCGAACTGGCGGGTAACGGCGGGGTCCATGGCGAGGATCTCGCTCGCCAGCCCCTCGCGCCCCACAGCGGCCATCGCCGCGAACAGCGTGGGCGCATCCGGGAACACATAGGACAGGCCCTCGACATGGGCCGGGCGCGGCTCCAGCGGCAAACTGGCCTCGACCTTGAGGCCGAGTGCGCCGCAATCCTGGGCGAACAGCCCGGTCAGATCGGGGCCGTATTCACGCAGGAAGGGCGGATGATGGGGCTGGCTGTCAGCACCGGTGCGCAGGAGACTGCCATCGGCCAGCACGATGGTCTGGCTCAGCACATTGGCACCCGAGGGTCCGTTGCGCGTCGATCCGAAGGTCAGCGTCCCCTGGGCCAGCGACCCGCCCACCGTGGCCCGCCAGCCCGAGAAAGGGCCCCAGAAGCGTGCCCGCAGGCCGTGCGGTTTCAGTTCCTCATCGAGCCGGGCCCAGGTCACGCCGGCCTCGACGCGCACGAAGAGATCCTCCGTGTTGATCTCCAGCACCCGGTCCATGGCACCAAGATCGACGGTCACCGCCCGCGCGCTGGTCGGCTGATAGCCGTCGGTGTAGGACTGTCCGCCACCACGCGGGAAGATCGCCAGGTCGAGTTCGCTCGCCATGGCAACGCAGCTCGCAGCTTCGTCGGTGTTGCGTGGCCGCAGCACCGCAAGCGGGCGGGCGCCGATCCGGAACATGTCCTGGCTGGCCAGCTCCAGCGCGGCCTCGGAGATGTCCACCACCTCCGCGCCGAGGCGGGCGATCAGGGCAGCTTGTGGGTCGTCGTCCTGTTCGGCGAGGGCCATGGGCCTTGCCTCTCCCGTTGGGTCTGTGTCGGCGCCGGGGTCGCGGCTATGCCATGGGAGATGCGGCGAACTCCCTTCTCCGGCAAGGCCGATCCGCACGCCATGAATTCCGGTCAAGGCTCACCATGTCTGCGCAGGCAGGGTCTGGGAGGGTGCATCTGAAAAGGGCAGCACAGCTTGACCGACTGGGCCGAAGCGCATTGGGACATCGTGATCGTTGGCGCCGGTTCGGCCGGTTGTGCGCTCGCCGCCCGGCTGAGCGAGGATGCGGGGACGCGGGTCCTGCTGGTCGAGGCCGGGGGCGAGAACAGCTCGCCCTATGTCACCGTGCCTGCCGCCCTGGTGAAGCTGATCGGCAACCCCGTCCATGACTGGGCCTATCTGGCCGAGCCCGACCCCTCTCGCGCGGATCGGGTCGATCTCTGGCCTGCGGGCAAGGGGCTGGGCGGTTCCTCAGCGATCAACGGGATGCTTTATGTTCGGGGCCAGCCGCACGATTACGATGGCTGGGAGGTGCCGGGCTGGGGCTGGTCGGATGTCGCACCCATCTTCCGGCGGATCGAGGCGACCCCGGTCGGCGATGCAGCGCTGAGGGGCCGGGCCGGGCCGCTGGCGGTCGAGCCGCTGCGCACGATCCACCCGCTCGCTGCCCCTTTTGCTGCCGCTGCCGAACAGGCGGGCCTGCCGCGCAATCCGGATTATAACGGCGCCCAGCTGGAAGGGGTCAGCCCGGCGCAGGTGACGCAAAAACGGGGCGCCCGCGCCTCGGCGGCGCATGCCTATCTGAAGGCGGCGCGGCGCCGGCCCAATCTGAAGATCCTGACCGGCTGGCAGGCCGAGCGTATCGTGCTGCAGGGGAAAGTGGCGAAGGGTGTCCTGCTGGCGCGCGAGGGCGTCCGGCATATCGCGGCGGCCGAGCAGGTGGTGCTTGCCGCCGGGGCGCTTTCCACGCCCAAGCTTCTGATGCTCTCCGGCATCGGGCCGGGCGACCAGCTCTGGGACCATGACGTGCTGCCGCTGGTCGAGGCGCCGGAGGTCGGTGCCAATCTGCACGACCATCCGCAAGGCATGATCAGTCATCATGTCCGCATGCCGACCTACAACATGCAGCTTCACGGGATGGGGCAGGCCTCGGCCGCGCTGCAATGGCTGCTGTTCCGCCGCGGCCCGGCCACCAGCCCCTATCCCCACCAGGTGGCCTATCTGAAAAGCACGCCCGAGGTGCCGAGGCCCGATGTCCAGGTGATGTTCGGACCCTTTGCCTTCGATTTCGACGAAAACGGGGTGATCCCCTACATCAAGCCCGCCTGCGGGGCGGCCTATACCATCACCCATCCCAGGGGCCGGGGCCGCCTGAGCCTGCGCTCGAAGGACCCGGCCGATCCGCCTGTGATCACCCATCAGCTGCTCGGCCATCCCGAGGACATGGCGGCGATGATCCGGGCCGGGCGCCGGGTGCGCGCCATCATGAACCAGCCGGCCTTTCAGCAGGTCAGCGAGGGCGAGCGTCTGCCGGGCCCCGGGACCGAGAGCGATGAAGCCTGGGCCGATTATCTCGCCCGGACGTCTTTTCTTGGCTATCACCCGGTCGCAACCACCCGGATGGGCACCGACGAGCGCGCCGTCGTCGATCCCGCCTTGCGAGTGCGCGGCGTGGAGCGGCTGCGTGTTGCCGATGCCGGGGTGATGCCGCGGCTGATCAGCGGCAACACCAACGCCGCTGCCATCATGGTGGGCGAGAAGGCCGCCGACATCCTCCGCGCCGAGGCACGATCATGACCGCGGCTCCGGACGAGCGCGAGGGCATTGCCGCCGATGGCTGCTACAGGGGCGAGCCCTATGCCTGGTATGTCACCGCCGTGCTCTCGTTCATCGGCATGGTCGGGTTCATCGACCGGCAGCTGATCAACCTGCTGGTCGAGCCGATCAAGGCCGATCTCGGCCTGACGGACACCCAGATCAGCCTGCTCCAGGGCTTTGCCTTTGCGATGTTCTATGCATTTCTGGCGATTCCGATCGCGCGGCTGGCTGACAGCGTCAGCCGTAAGAAGGTGATCGCCATCGGCATCATCTTTTGGACCCTGGCGACCGCGCTGTGCGGGCTTGCGCGCAGTTACGTCCAGCTGTTCGCGGCCCGCATGTTCGTCGGCGTCGGCGAGGCGACGCTGGCACCATCGGGCATGTCGATGCTGGCCGATTATTTCCCCAAGGAGAAGGCCGGTCTCGCCATCAGCATCTTCACCGGGGCGGGCTTTGTCGGCACCGGGGTCGCCTTTCTGGCAGGGGGCTTGCTGATCGACTGGATCACCGCGCTGGGCCCGCAGAGCTTCCCGCTGGTCGGCGAGTTGCAGCCCTGGCAGATGGTGTTCGTGATGGTCGGCCTGCCGGGCATGCTGCTGTACTTCCTGATGCAGAGTGTTGCCGAACCGCCGCGCCGCAAGGGAGCGACCGACACCCCCGATGAGATTGCCGCTTCGGTGGTCGCCGCGGTTGCTTCG
>CAZPBH010000003.1:8808-24333 GCA_964584645.1 uncultured Rhodospirillales bacterium
CCTGCGCTTTGTCGGCCGCCATGCGCGGCTGGTTTTGTGCCTGTTTGGCGGCTTTGCGCTGCTGGCGGCGGCGCAATTCGGCTATGGCGCGTGGATCCCCAGCTTCTTCATGCGCACCCATGGCATGAGCCCGGGCGAGATCGGCACGCTTTATGGCCTGCTGGTCATGATCTTCGGCACCGCCGGGGTGGTGGCCGGCGGCTGGATCGCGGGGCTGCTGACCAGGGCCGGGCGCGATGATGGCTATCTGCTGGTGGGGGTGATCGCCGCCGCCGGCGCGGTGCCGCTGGGCATCGCCTTTCCGCTGATGGACAGTGCTCTGGGCTCACTGATCCTGCTGGCGCCCCTGACCTTTTTCGGGACCCTGCCCTTCGGGCCGGGGCCGGCGGCCATACCCGTCATCGCCCCGCCAAGGATGCGCGCCCAGATGGTCGCCATCTATTTGCTGATCGCCAATTTCTTCGGCCTGGCGCTGGGACCGTGGGCGATTGCGATGACCACCGACACGGTCTTTGACGATCCGGCCCAGGTCGGCTCCAGCCTCGCCATCGCCCCACCCTTGCTCTACCTCGCGGGCACCTGTGTGCTGCTCTTCGCCCTGGCGCCGTTCCGGCGGGCGATGGCTGCGGCAAGGTAGGCTCAGGCGATCCCGGGGCTTTCGGGCACGGGGCCTCGTGCCATATGCCTCTTTCAAGAAACAAGAACATGACAGGGAGGTTCGCGATGGAGCGAACGCGGCTTGGACGCACCGGGCTGGAGGTGTCGCGGCTCAGCCTCGGCGGGCTGTTCGTGTCGTCCTTCGGGGCAGCCTATGAGGATGCCCGCGACGCGGTGGGGCGCGCACTCGATCTCGGCGTCAACTTCATCGACACCGCACCGATGTATCTCGACAGCGAGGAGGTGCTGGGGCGCATCCTGGGCGAGCTGGGCAGGCAGCCGGAGGTGTTGTCGACCAAGCTCGGCGCCCGGCCCAAACCCTTCGATCCCAAGAACAAGGCGGCGCTGCGCGGGTCGTTCGAGAAAAGCTGCGATCTGCTGGGGCGCGAGGTCATCGACATCCTGATGGTCCACGAGCCGGACCGCCCGCGCCAGTTCGACTGGTGGGACGATTTTGCCAGGGCCGATGGCCCGGTCTACGAGCTGCTGGTCGAGCTGAGGGAGGAGGGCCGGATCCGCCATCTCGGCCTCGGCGGGACGACGGCCTATGACATGGCCCGGCTGATCCGCACGGGCAAGTTCGATGTGGTGCTGACCGCGTTCAACTTCTCGCTGCTCTGGCGCGAGGCGGCGCATGAGGTGCTGCCCGCCGCGGCGGAGCATGATGTCGGGGTGGTGGTCGGCTCGCCCCTCCAGCAGGGGGCGCTGGCGAAGATCTGGCCCGAGGTCGAAGAGCCGGATGGCGCGCCCTGGCTTTCCAGCCCCCGGCGCGCGCAGTTCACCGCCCTCTATGCGTATTTGAGGGAAATCGACATCCCGCTGCACGAGCTGGCGCTGCGCTTCGTGCTCAGCGATGGGCGGGTGCACACGGTGCTGAGCGGCTCGCGCTCGGTCGCCGAGGTGGAGGCCAATGTCGCGGCGATCGCGAAGGGCCCGCTGCCGGCCGAGGTGCTGGCACGGCTCGACGAGATCGCGGCCATGGTCCCCTTCCGCCCGCATGACGAGCCCTTCTCCCTGCCCTTCGGGCGCGCCTATGCCGGGACGCCGGCGGCCGGCCCGGTCTGAGCAGGCACCCTTCAGAAAACCGGAAGAAAGGAGCGCGCCCATGCAGGCGGCCATCGTGACCGAGCCCGGCCATCTGGCGGTTCAGGACATCGCCCCGCCCGGGATCGCCGGGCCCTATGACATGGCCTGCACCCTGCTTTTCGGGTCGATCTGTGCGGCGACCGACCGGCATCTGGTGGCCGGCAAGCTGCCCATCCCCGGGATCACCTATCCCCTGATCCTCGGCCATGAGAGCATCGGCCGGGTCGAGGCCGTGGGGGAGAAGGTCCGCAACTTCGCCCCCGGCGATCTGGTCAGCCGGGTGGGTGTGCCGGCCCGCGACGGGCTGGGCGCGTTCTGGGGCGGCTTTGCCGAGCAGGGCATCGCCAGGGACGTCGCCGCCATGCGCGAGGATGGCGTGGATGAGGCCGAATGGGCGGCCCATGCCATCAACCTGAAGCTGCCCCGGGACATCGACCCGGCGCACGCCCCCATGCTGATCACTTGGCGCGAAACCACCTCCTATCTGGCGCGGCTGGGCGTGCCCGAAGGCGGGGCGGTGCTGGTGCTGGGCTCGGGCGGCAATGGTTTCGCCTTCGCCGTGCTGGCGCGGCTGATGGGGGCGGCGAGGGTGGCGATGCTGGGCAACCCGCATTGGGCCGATCATGCCGCGCGTGCCGGGGTCGACCCTTTCGAGGATTATCGCGATCCCGATGCGATGGACCGTCTGCGCGCCGCGTTGCCGGGGGGCTTCGACGTGATCGTTGATGCCATCGGCAAGACCGGCGGGCTGGAAGCAGCACTGCCGATGCTGAAGCCGGGTGGGGCGGCCGGTCTCTATGGCATCGAGGATATCGGGGAGCGGATGGGTTTCCTGAAGCAGAAGGCGGACGATCCGAAGCTGCGCCTGCACGGGCCGATGGACTATGCCGAGCCGGAGGCGCATGAGCGCGTCCTCGCCTGGATGGCCGAGGGCCGACTGACGGCCGATCTGTGGTTCGACCCCGGCCGCCCGCATCCGCTGGCGGCGATAGGGGATGCGCTGGACGACATCGCGGCCCGACGCTCGCTCAAGGCGCTGGTGAAGCTGGGCGCGTGAGCCGGCCGTATGGAGCCAATAACCTTGTGAGCCGCAGCTGTATTAAAGAAAATTTGTATATATTCGGATTGTAATGTAAAAGAACTAATTTTTATTGGGTTCCAATCAATCTTTATCGGTCTGTTGTTTTGATAAACTTGACACCTGAATGGCACGAAGGCAGATTATATGCTGAATCTTGCGCGGGAGTATATTTAACATGAATACAAGAGAAACAGGAGATTACAATGATGAAAATGAACCAGATATTGAACGTCCATCTGATGATCCAGGATTTATAAGGTTTTACGGAAGATACTGGCGTAAAGACAGTGTGAATTGGGGCAAAAAGCATCTTCTCGGTCAACCCAAGGGATGGCTTGGAAGAGGGCGCAGAGCGGCCGGTGTGGACGTAAAGGAATACCAAATGAACTTTTGGGGATAGAAAGGGGTCTATATACTTTACAATAACAATCTGGAGCCTGTTTATGCGGGTCAAGACGGGGTTTCGAAGAAAGACAACAGCATAAAATATGGTATAGGTGATCGTTTGGATTATCATCGCCGTGGAGTATATAGAAATGGTTGGGAGCTATTCTCTTGGTTTGGTTTCATGAGTACGAATGAGCTGAAACTGAAGGAAGTGCAAAGAGACGAAAAGGCCCGTTTGGAGCCAGACTGGAAATTTGAAAGAGAGCGGAAGAGCGATCTAAATCTGATATTGGCTTCTTTTGAAGCTATACTAATAGAAGGTTTCAGTCCTCGCTTTAATGCGCGAGGCGGAGATCTAAAAAATGCTGTATCGGTAGATCAGTATGAGGAAGAATTGAATTGATCATATTTTAAATAATCTGGAATGAAGGTAGGGCTTTCCTGAAGTTTTTTAATTGGTTAGGTTAGGTGGGGCGAGGCAGCTAGCTCGTCTTGTCGGGGGCCGGCGGCGGGACAAAGCGCATCTGGGCCATGACCTCCTGCACGTTCTCGGGGCGCTGGAAGGCCTCGGGCATCGGTGCGCCGGGGGTGCGGGGCCGGCCGATGGCCTCGAACCAGTTCTCCAGCCCGGGCGGAAAGAACACCCAGAACAGCTTCATGTCGGTATCGCCGGAATTCTCCAGATAATGCAGGCAGTTGCGCCCGAACAGCACGGTCGTGCCGGGCACGAGGTCATAATGCTGGTCGTCGATGGTGCAGAAGCCCGTCCCCTCATAGATGAAGATCAGCTCGTGGTTCTGCTTGTGGCCATGGGCGCGCACGGCACAGCCGGGCGGCAGCACCTGAATGCCGCTGGAGAAATGGTCATAGGGCATGTTCTCCGGCGTCAGGTTGACCTGCACATAGCCGCGCGAGGGCAGAGGCTGCCAGAGTGAGCGCCCTTCCTCGGGCCCGATTACGACATGGCTCGCGTTCTGTGGGGATTCGGGCGGGTAGGCTCCCATCACGCATCTCCTTCCTGCAGGAACGGCAGCACCGCCTGCACATAGACATCCGGGTTGGTGATCGGCGCGAAATGGCCGCCGAAATCCATCATCACCAGATCGGCGCCGGGGATCAGCCGGGCCAGCTCTTCCTGCAGGCCGGGGGGCGTGATGTTGTCGTCGCGGGCGCCGATGACGCGGGTCGGGGCGGTGATCTGGCCCACACGGGCGCGCAGATCATGGGCGGTGACGGCAGCGATGCGCGCCACCTCGATCTCCTCGCCCGGAAAATCGCGCAGGCGCTCCTCGAAGAAGGCGCGGGCATCGCCAAAGCGCTGCTGCAGCCACGCCCCCGGCTGGGCCAGGGCGGTGCCGACCATCAGATAGGCTTCCGGCCCGCATTTCTGCAGGATCTCCTGGCGGGTCTTGAACAGTTGCAGGAACAAAGGGTCCGGCCCGGCCCAGGAGCCGGAGATCACCAGCTTGCGCAGCCGGTCGGGATGGTCGAGAGCGATCTGCTGGCCGACCGCCCCGCCGGTGGAATGGCCGACCAGATGCGCGCGCTCGATCCCCAGCCCGTCCATCAGCCGCAGCACGTCATCCGCCATCTGCGGCACCGAATAGATCATCTTTGCCCGCGTCGACTTCCCGGCCCCGCGATGATCGTGCAGGACGACCCGGAAATGCTGCGCGAGCCGCCCGCTGACCTGGCCCCAGAACGCCGCCCGGCCGCCCAGCCCGGGGACAAGCAGCACCGGCTCGCCCTCGCCGCTCTGGTCGGTCCACAGCTCGCCATCGCCGATATCGACCATGGTCATGGGTTCAGCCTGCCTTCGTCTGGTTCCGGTTGAGCCGTGCCGCCAGCGCCCGCGCGACATCCTCCAGCGCGCTGGCATCGTCGATCGTGGCCGGGGTCGGCGGCTGTTCGCCGTTGGCCAGCTGGCGCATGGTGCCGCGCAGGATCTTGCCGGAGCGGGTCTTGGGCAGCTTGTCGACGACAATGACCGATTTCATCGCGGCGACCGGGCCGATCTGCTCGCGCACGTCACGGATGATCTCATCCGCCAGCTCGTCGAAATTGCGCCCGGCGCCGGCGTTCAGCACGACGAGCGCCACCGGCACCTGGCCCTTCAGCGCATCGGCCGCGCCGACCACCGCGCATTCGGCAACATCCTTGTGGTTGGCGACGATTTCCTCGATGGCGCCGGAAGACAGGCGATGGCCGGCCACATTCAGCACATCGTCGATGCGGCTCATCACATGAACGAAGCCGTCCTTGTCGATCATCCCGGCATCGCCGGTCAGATAGGCGCCGGGCACGGGGTCCAGATAGGCCTGGCGCAGCCCGGCCTCGTTCTTCCAGAGGCCCAGCAGGGTGCCGGGCGGCAAGGGGCGATCGATGACGAGGCGCCCGATCTCGCCCGCAGGCAGGTCGTGATTGTCCTCATCGACGACGCGAAAGCGATAGCCGGGCACCGGCTTGCCCGCACTGCCGATCCGTGTGGCGGTATCGCCGAGGCCGAGGCAGGTGGCCAGCGCCGGCCAGCCGAGCTCGGTCTGCCACCAATTGTCGATGACCGGGCGCGCCAGCACCTTCTCCGCCCAGCGGATGGTGTCGGGGTCGGCGCGCTCGCCTGCCAGAAACAGGGCGCGCAGGCTGGAGATGTCGTGCCCGGCCAGCAGTTTCGCCTCGGGATCGGCGCCCTTGATCGCCCGGATCGCCGTTGGCGCGGTAAACAGGGTTGTCACCTTGTGCTGGCTGATTACGCGCCAGAAGGCGCCGGCATCGGGCGTGCCGACCGGCTTGCCCTCATAGAGGATGGTCGTGCACCCGGTCAGGAGCGGGGCGTAGACGATGAAGCTGTGGCCAACCACCCAGCCGATATCGCTGGCCGCCCAGAAAACATCCCCGGGCCGGGCGTCATAGACCGCTTCCATCGCCCAGCGCAGCGCCACCGCATGGCCGGCATTGTCACGCACCACGCCCTTGGGCCGGCCGGTCGTGCCGGAGGTGTAGAGGATGTACAGCGCTTCACCCGCCTTCATCGCGATCGGCGGGCAGGGGTCCGCGCCCTCGACGAAGAGTTGCCAGTCGATATCCCGGCCCTCGACCAGCGCGCAGGGCGCCTGCGGACGCTGCACCACCACACAGGCCTCGGGCGCATGGGTCGCCTGGTCGAGGGCGGAATCCAGCAGGGCCTTGAAATCGACCGTGCGGCCGGGCTCCAGCCCGCAGGAGGCCGTCAGGATCAGCTTCGGCTCGGCATCGTCGATCCGGCTGGCCAGTTCCTTCGCCGCGAAACCGCCGAAGACGACGGAGTGCACCGCCCCCAGCCGCGCGCAGGCAAGCATGGCGATGACCGCTTCGGGCACCATCGGCATGTAGATGATGACCCGGTCGCCCTTGCTGACACCGGAACGCGCCAGCGCCCCGGCGAAACGGGTCACCGCCTCAAGCAGCTCGGCATAAGTGAACCGGCGTATTTCCCCGGTCATGGCGCTGTCATGGATCAGGGCCGGCTGCTCGCCGCGTCCGTTCTCGCAATGATGGTCGAGGCAGGCCTGGGCGGTGTTCATCACCCCGCCGGGAAAGCGCACCGGCAAGGGTTCCATCTGGGCCAGCGCCTGCCGCGGCTCGCCCATCCAGGCAAGGGCGCCCGCGCGCTCCATCCAGAAGCGTTCCGGGTCGTCCTCCCATGCCGCATACGCCGCATCGCGGCTTGTGAAGCCCTTCGCTGTCGCACCACCCGGGGCGCGCTTCTTCCTGCCAAGACCGAACATGGAGGAGCATTTAGGCAGGCTCTTGAGCCGGCGCGAGGCCGTGGGCATTTCCCATGACGAATGAACCGGGCAGAGGTTGTCATGGCGCAGATACGCCGCGGCTATGCGGACGGACCTTTCGGGCAGGTGCATTTCCGCGACACCGGCGGTGGCGGCATGCCCGTGATCTTCTGCCATCAGGCACCGATGAGCAGTCTGCAGTTCCAGAACATCTATCCCATGATGGCCGCCCGTGGCTGGCGTGCGCTCGGCATCGACTATCCGGGCTTCGGCCAGTCCGATCCGCCCCCGGCCCCGCCAACCGTGCCCGACTATGCCGCTGCCTTGCTGGCGGTGATGGACCATCTGGGCCTTTCGAAGGTACATCTTGTCGGCCATCACACCGGCTCGATGGTGGTCACCCATGCGGCTGTCACCGCGCCGGAGAAGGTGGGCAAGGTCGTCCTGCATGGCCCCGTTCCGCTGGAGCCGCAGGAGGTCGCCGACTGGATGCCCATCGTCGACAAGGAAAAGGCCTACATACCGGTGCGTGACGGCAGCCATTTCATCGAGCTCTGGCAGGCCCGCCAGCAATGGATGCCGGCCGATTTCGATCCCGACCTGCTGACGCGCTATCTGGCCGATCAGGTCTCGGGATCAGCACCCTTCTGGTACGGGCACAATGCTGCCTTCACCTACGATCATGGCGCGACGCTGAAGCAGCTGACGCAGCCGGTCCTCAACATCGTCAACTCCGGCGACATGGTCTACGAATTCTCGAAACGGGCGCAGGCGATGCGGCCCGATTTCACCTGGGTCGAGATCGGGGGCGGCAGCATCGACATACCCGATGAACTGCCCGAACCCTGGATCGAGGCGATCGACGGTTTTCTGAAGAGCTGATCAAGGCTCCGCCACCAAAGGGAGGATACATCATGGACCTGAACCAACCCCTGACCGGAAGCTGCCTGTGCGGTGCGCTGACCTATCGGTCTTCCGCCATTCCGCTCACCGTCTGGGCGTGCCATTGCACCGATTGCCAGGACGCCACCAACAGCGATTATCAGCTGACCGTCCTCTGGCAGGCCGAGAAATTCAGCCATGTCTCGGGCGACTTCAAGGTCTGGCGGCGTACCGGCGACAGCGGGCGGGATCTGAAGATCCATTTCTGCCCCGAATGCGGCAGCCGTGTCTTCTATCACATCGACAGCGGCGCGGGCTCGCAGATCATGTTCACCCCCGGCGGCACGCTCGACGACAAGGGCTGGGTGAAGCCGGTGGCCAATCTCTGGACCGTCAGCGCCCGGCCCTGGGTCAACATCGACCCGAACTGGCTCAACTTCGAGAACCAGCCGGAGGGCGAGGGCTTCCTGCCCTTGTTCAATGCCTATGCCGAATGGGCCGAGCGCGAGCGGCTGGCCGCCTGATCAGTCCTCGACGAGACGCAGGATGAGCAGCCAGCTTTCCTGCGCCTCTGAATAGTTGTCATCGGCCACCAGCCAGAGCCTTGTGGCACCCCCTGTCCGGTCCACCGCCAGCCCCTCGTAATTGTCGAGCGGCAGGGGTGGGGCAATCTCGGCCATCAGGGTGCCGCGAAGCTCGGCCTTGCCGAGATCCTCGGCGGCTACCCGCATCAACCGGATGCCAACCCCGCGCAGCGGGCTGAACCGGCGTTCAAGCACGACAAGGTCGCCATCGGGCAGGAAGGCGGTGTCGGTTGGCCTGAATTCGGGCTCGGTCAGATAGACCGCCTCCCGCCACGCGCCCTCGCTCAGATGCCAGAGCGCACGGGTCTCAGGCGGGGCGTTGATCAACGGGTCCTCGCTCAGCACCCAGAGCCCGCCTGACGCATCCAGCGCCAGCGCTTCCATCCCGGTATTCTCGACCAGCGCATCGACGCCGGGCGGTGGGGTCAGCTGCCGGGGTGCGGCGCAGCCGAGCAGGCCCTCGGGACCGAATTGCTCGATCCGATGCACCCGCTCGAAGGCGACCAGCCAGCTGCCATCCTCAAGCTGCGCCAGCGCCTCGGCATCAGCTTCGCGGCCCGAACGCGGCGCGCCCGGCGCCCCGCAGAGGGTCTGGCTCTGCAGGCCGGTGATCGAGACCGGGGCTCCCGTCTCGCTGCGGTCGATGTCGATGGCAAAGACATGCCCGCGATCGGAAAGCGCCGTCACGCGCTCTGCCGCGACATGCAGCCCTGAGAGGCCCCCGAAACTCTCCGCCCAGGCGCCCGTCCCCTCCAGCCTTGCCGCCAGTTCCAGGACCAGCCCCGGACGCTGCCATGTGATGTCACCGACGGGCTCGACCCGCAGGGGGTCGGCCGAGGCAGCGCCCGGCAGAAGGGCAAGCACCGTCAAGCAGGTGACGGTCACCGCGCGCCGGAAGCGCGCTGGTGCCAAGCCCCCGCCCGGTCTACAACCGCGTCCTGACCGGTTCATTCGTGCCCGAGGGGATGCCGCTATGCTCGATCTCATGACCATGTTCGTGACCGTCTTCGTGGCGGAGCTGGGCGACAAGACTCAGATCGCGACCCTGCTGCTGGCTGCAAGCGGCAAATATCATCCCATGCTGGTTTTCCTCGCCGCGGCGACCGCGCTGGTGGCGGCTGCGGCGCTGGGGGTGTTCATGGGCACCATCGGCGGCCGCTTCCTGACACTCGTACCCCTCAAGCTCATCGCCGGGCTGGGGTTCATGGTGCTGGGCCTCTGGCAGATCATGGACCATTTCAGGGGGGCATGAGCCCGCATCAGGCGCACGCATGGCTGAGGGCTATCCCGGCGGCGAGGGGTTGATCCTCGGGCTGGGCTCCCTTGTTACCTAGGGACCCCGCACGGAACCCCTTACGGACTCGCGCGCCCCTGGAACGGGTTTCAGGCCCGCATCTGTCCGGACAGGGCGAACTCGAAAGACGCAGGAAAAGGAACACGATCATGGCGACCCCCAATCCGAGCTCGCGCGATATCGAACTGGTCGGCGTCGGCAACGCCATCGTCGATGTCATCTCCAACGAGGCGGAGGATTTCATCGCAGCCAACGGGCTTCCCAAGGGGGGCATGCAGCTGATCGAGGCCGAGGAAGCCGTCAGGCTCTATGATCTTATGGGTCCCGGTCTGGAGATGTCGGGCGGATCGGCCGCCAACACACTCGCCGGCTTTGCCTCCTTCGGTGGCCGCGGGGCCTTCATGGGCAAGGTCGCCGGCGATCAGCTGGGCGAGGTCTTTGCGCACGACATGCGCGCGATCGGTGTGCATTACGATACCGCCCCGCTGGGCTCGGGCGCGCCGACGGCACGTTGCCTGATCGTCGTCACCCCGGATGCCGAGCGCACCATGTCCACCTTTCTGGGGGCCTCCAGCCAGTTCGGCCCGGGCGACCTCGACCCCGAGATCATCAAGCGCGCCGGCACGATCTACCTGGAGGGCTATCTGTTCGACCAGGATCCCGCCAAGGAGGCCTTCTTCGAGGCATCGCGCATCGCGGAAGCGCATGGCGTCAAGGTGGCGCTTAGCCTCTCCGACACCTTCTGCGTCGAGCGGCATCGGGAATCCTTCAAGGAACTGGTGAGCCGCCATGTCGATATCCTCTTCGCCAACGAGGCCGAGATCATGACGCTCACCGAGACATCCGATTTCGAGGCGGCGGCCAGCGAGATCCGCGGCCAATGCGCGCTTGCCTGCCTGACTCAGGGCTCCCAGGGCTCGATACTGGTAACGGCGGAACGCGATATCCGCATTCCGGCCGAGAAGGTGGCCAAGGTCGTCGACACGACCGGGGCCGGTGACCTTTATGCGGCCGGGGTGCTGTTCGGTCTGGCACGCGGCAAGGATCTTTCTGAAGCCGGGCGCCTCGGCGCGCTCGCTGCTGCCGAAGTGATCGGGCATATGGGCGCGCGGCCGGAGATGCATCTCTCCGATCTCGCCGCCTGATCCGGCCGGTCCACCCCGCCCCCATTCCCCCGGTTAACTGCACCTTCACGTTCCTCGGCTAGTCTCGGGATCGGGTGAGGGCGCTTGCGTGCGCTCCAAGGGTTATGGCGGACGCGCCGCGAGGTGTGTCCTGGGTGAGGAAACGACGCGCATCTGCGGCGTCGAGGGGGGGGCGGGCCCACCATGTGGCTTCTGCTGATCGTCAGTTCCTTCGCGGTGATGCTGCTGGCCTTGCCACCGGTGCTGTTCCGACCGGCCACCGATCAGGACTATCGGGCCGATGTGTACGCGCACGACCTGCTGCGCCAGCACGTGCGCGCCTTCGGCGACAAGCTCCATCGCAATGAGGATGCCTATGCCGCCTTCGACGTGATCGAACGGCGCGGGCTTCACAGCTGGACCGGCGCTCCCTGCATGCTCGGGTTCCAGAGCCGCGAGCAGGCCTGGGACTGCTTTCATCTGGAGGCCAATTACAACGGCGAGTTCCATGCGCAGGCACCGACCTTCATCGCGACACTGGAGGCGGAACGCGCCACCCTGGATGCGCAACGCCTTGCTGACGAAACCGCCATCCTGCTGGAGGAGGGTGAACCAAGTCCCGATCCGGACCTGCTTGCCTTCCTTCGTGCCCGGGTTGCCGAGACCAGCACAGCCATTGCGGCCCTGGATGCCGACATCTCCGCCTTGGGTCCCCTTGAGACCATGGGCGAGCTGATCGGCTATGAAGCCCCGAACATGGTGACCGCGGTCGTCGATGTCGGGTCTGTCGCGCAAGCGATCTCATGGGTCGATGGCCAGCACCTCGTCTATACCTTCGCGGCGATCGACGATCATCGGATCAGCGCTTCTGCGGTTCTTGAAGCCGCCCGGCGTACCCTCGGCAAGACCGGGCGGCCGGTCGGGACTGCGCCCGATATCGGCACCAACCCGAATGGCAATCCGGAGCTCGCGATGATCGGGATGGTCGAAATGAATGGTTCGGGCGAACTCGTCCTGAACCTGCCACAGGGGCCGCGCCTCCTTCCCGCCGGCTTGCAGGATGGCGTCGTTCCGGATGCCGAGGAGGGGATGATCATGATCATCGGCTGTCACGCGCCCTACCGCCGCGCGATCATTTCCGATCCCGACTGGGCCGATTACGGGAACCGCTACCAATGTGCACCTTGACCCCGCGCGCCCGCCAGCGTGGTAACACGCTGCTCGAAATCGTCCTCGCGATCGGTCTGATCGGCGCGCTGACGGCCTCGACCGCTGTTCTGACCGAGCAGTTTGCAGAGCGCGGACGCGCTCAGGCTGCGGCACTCCAGCTTCGGACCTTCCACGCCGCGGTCCGCGAGGAAGTTGCGAATTGTGCGATCCATCAGCCGATGTCGAACGATGCCGGCGACAGCCAGCATACCGACCTGTTCCAGACCTGTCGCTGGCTGGAGGAGCGGGCGATCCGTCCGGTCGATCTGGTTGACCGTGACCTGCTGCCGCCCTCCTGGACGGGCGATGCGCTCGTGGGGATGCTCAATCCCTACAATCAGGAATATGCCGCGGTTGTCATCGCCGATCGGATCAACACCAATCTCGCCGGCGCCGCTCTGACCGACCAGACCAGCTATCGGATCATTTCCTACACGACGGGCGGGATGGCGCTCGAGCCCGGGCGGCTGAACGACATCGCCGGTCAGATCGGTGCGCTTGGCGGCTATATCGGGTGTCAGGCATCGGATTGGGCGGTCGCGGCGGGCACGCTCACCTGCCCGGTCGCCGATCTCGAGCTTGTCGGTGCCGAGGGCGGATGGCGGCTGCCGCTCGCCGGGCTGGAACCCGTGCATTCTACCGGTGCTGCGGCCATTCCCGCCTTCCAGAGCGGGCACCTCGCCATGGTCGAGAATCTGAGCGATCCGCAGATCCTGGGCGATACCATCCAGCGGCGCGACATGGCGAACCATCCGGGCAGCAACCGGATGTTCACCGACCTGCACATGGGCGATCATGTGATTGACGAGTTGAGTGAGGTGCGCCTTGTCCAACCTGTGACGCCGGATGATCCGGCCTATGACCCTGCCAATGAGGTGATCGACGGATCACCGCAGGTGTTGCACAAGGCGCATGCGATTGTTCTTGAAGACCTCTATCGAGGGGTGATCGACGCGGACACGCTCAACAGCGTCGCCGAAGTCAGGTTTACCGATGCCGTCACCTTCGAATCGCATCTGCAGACCACGACCGATGCGCTCGGCAATCCGACGGACATCAATCTCGGGGTGACCAATGCCGCCGGACGGCTGACGGCACGCGGCCTGTTCAGCAATTCGTTGGTGACCCACGGTGAGGCCTGCACCACGACCGGCATGTTCGCGATGGCGACGGCCGACGGTGCGACGCAGGTTGTCCAGTGCGCGCCGCCGATCGACAATGATGCGGGTGCGCCGATCTGGCAGCGCACCTTCGGTGGCCATACGATCATGGCCGAATTCGACATGCCGGGCTCCAGCAATCCCAAGCTTCAGGGGCTGTCCGGAGCGGGTCAGCTGACCGACGACGGGGTCAATCCCGTTGCCATCGAGCGCAGGGCCAGTTGCCGCGACGTGCTCGCAGCCAATGACCCTCTCCTTTCCGCAACCCAGCTCGATGATCTCGATAGCCGCTATCAGCTGATCGGCTGTTTCGGCTCGGGCGGGCGCAGCATCCATCGGGTTGGTTATGGCGGGTGCGTCCAGTGCATCGACCCGGATCCCGATGTGGCCGGCGATGAGAGGTGCCGCTGCCACGTGCCTGTGTTCGTCGATTGCGTCGACGGGCATTGCGAGGATGTTGATGGCGGTGGCCCCCACGACATGCTGAACGTGAACCAGCCGGTGACCTCGAAGCTCGAATGGGTACGTCCCTGGGATTACTTCCACCTGACCCCGACCCTCGCCGACGGGAGCGAGGGCAGTGGCCCGAGCTGGTGGTCCGAATGGCACAACCGCAACCCTACCAATCATTTCAACCGCAACCCGTGGCGCGGCACGGTGCGTGACTGGTCGTCCGATACCCAGAATGACAGCAACGTGCACACCGACATCGATGTCTTGCGCAACGAGTGCGTCATGCGTGTTGCCGAACCCTATTACGACACTCTCAACGGGGTCAGTCCTTATCGCATCCAGGCCGTCTGTCGAAAGCTCTGATCCGTGACGAAACGCTCCCGGAACCCCGCACCGCCATCTGCCTGCAGAAAGCTTCATGCCGCCGGGATGTCGCTGATTGAGCTTTTGCTTGTTGTAGCGGTTGTGGGTGTTGTTGGGGTTTGGGCGTCCGGGATGGTTGCGCATCAGGCGGAGCGTGTTCAGGAGCGCGCTGCTGCGACGCAGATGCGTGAGTTCATGCGCGCTTCGGAGCGTTATGTGAACCTGCGCTGGGAGCGCTATCTGCTGGACATGAGCGAGGCGGATTACGCTTCCGACCCGCTTGATGGCAATCCGTTCTGGCTGATCTTTCCCGACGAGCTGATTGACGAGGGCCTTCTGCCGGCGGGCTGGACGGGGGCCACGACCAATCCCTTTGGCCAGGAGTTTCGTGCGCAGGTCAGCCGGGCCTGCCCGGGGATGGACACCTTCAACCCCTCGGATGTGTTTGCCGATGTGGGGGGCCGCGACCAGGAGGTGAACTGCACTCTGCGCGTTGCCGCCTATACGGTCGGGGGGGATCGGATGCCCAACCTGCGTCTGATGCGTGTGGCGCAGGATATCGGCGAGCAGGGTGGATATGTGGGTCTTGGCGGGGATCCGGGGAGCGTTCTTGCGGGGACGAGTGTCCGGCTGATCAGCGCGCGGGGAAGCTGGGAGGCCGAGACGGGTGCGGGCGCCTCGGCGCTTGCGGATTACAAGCTTTCCTCGCCGAACGCAGCTGGCGAGACGATCCGGCCCGGCCGTGTGGCGGCGCTCAGCGTGGTGCGGATGGACCCGGCGGTGAACAATCATCTCTATCGGATGGAGGTGCCGGGCTTTGCTGATGCGAACCGGATGGATACGGATTTTGGTCTGGGCCAGAACGAGATCCGGAACATCCGCCATCTGAGCCTGCGCGATGATGCCGCCGACGAACTGAGCCAGACCGTCGTGGCAGCGGTGGCGACCGATCTTGGCATTCCCATCGAAAGGCTGACACAGGACGAGCGGCGCTGTCTGGACCAGCTGTTCCGGCGTATCCAGCTGGAGCGGGGTGAGGCGACCTTCCGGCGGCGCGACTATCTGGGCGAGTTCACCATCACGGCGGGTGCGGCCTGTCTCGGGCGGGCGCAGGCGCGCTCGCTCGATGCGCTCTCTCGCGGCCGGATCATGGACCGGTTGTCGTTCAACATGTTCGACCCCGACGATCTGACGCCGCCGCCGGACCGCCAGTCGGATTTCCACATCCACCACGACGTGCATATGGCACTGGGTGCGATGGTGCAGGGCGGGGTGCAGACCGGGGGTGTCATCGATGCGCCAGGCGGCGTCTACACGACCCTGCCCGCCGAAGCGGGCACCGCCTGCGATGAGCCCGGCATGATCGCGGTCGAAGCGACCGACAAGGTCCTCCTCCAGTGCATCGAGGATCTGAGCGGAACACGGACATGGCGCACCAGCTTCAACACAGGGGTCGAGGTCGTCCGCGAAAAGACATGCGA
>CAZPBH010000004.1:0-23430 GCA_964584645.1 uncultured Rhodospirillales bacterium
ATGGCAGCCGCGGGACGCTGCCGCTGGAGGAGATGACATGGGCACGGCCGGCGCTGGAAGGCGGCGGCCTTGGCGCCCGGCCCGAGACGCCGTCCGATATCCTGAATGTGGGCGACGTGATCCTCGTCGCGCTGGAGGAAGGATCAGGCGACAGCGCCATCTACAGCCTGCAGCAGATCCCCGAAGCGCAGGGCGGCCTTGTCGCCCTCGACCCGCATACCGGGCGCTTGCTGGCGATGGTCGGCGGGCTGAGCTACGACGACAGCGAGTTCAACCGCGCCACGCAGGCGCTGCGCCAGCCGGGCTCGGCGTTCAAGCCCTTCGTCTATCTTGCGGCGCTGGAAAACGGCTTCACGCCGTCCAGCCTCGTCCTCGATGCGCCGATGGCCATCGATCAGGGGCCGGGCCTGCCGAAATGGCGGCCCTCGAACTATTCGGGCGAGTTCTACGGGCCCACCCCGCTGCGCGTCGGGCTGGAGAAGTCGCGCAACCTGATGACGGTGCGGCTCGCCCAATATGTCGGCATGGACGACATCGCGAGCGTGGCGGAACGTTTCGGGGTCGTTGAAGAATTACCCCTGATGCTGTCGCTGTCGCTGGGTGCGATCGAGACCACGCTGCTCGACATCACCTCGGGCTATGCAAAGCTCGCCAATGGCGGCAAGCAGATCACCCCGACGCTGATCGACCGCATCCAGAACCGCCATGGACGGACCCTGTTCGCCCAGGACGACCGCCCCTGCCAATATTGCACCCGCGTCGGGTGGGGCGGGCAGCCCACACCCGTGCCGCCCGATACCCGCGCCGCCCTTGCCGATCCACGGGCGGTGTATCAGGTGGTCTCGATGCTGGAAGGCGTGGTCGAGCGCGGCACCGGCCGCTCCATCGCGCGGCTCAACCGGCCGCTCGCAGGCAAGACCGGCACGACCAACGACAATCGGGACACCTGGTTCATCGGCTTCTCGCCCGATCTGGTGGTCGGGACCTATATCGGCTTCGACGAACCGCGCTCGCTCGGCAGTCGGGAGACCGGCTCGCAGACGGCCGCCCCCGTATTCCTGAACTTCATGGAGGCCGCGCTGGAAGGGCGTCCGGCGATCCCGTTCCGTGTGCCGGAGGGCGTGCGCCTTGTGCGGGTCGATCCGGCGACAGGCCTTCCCTCATCGCCGGGCCAGGGGAGCGCCATCTGGGAAGCTTTCATCCCGGGCACCGAGCCTTCGCGGGGTGATCCGGTGCTGGATCGCGGGATGATGTCCGCCGCCCAGTTCTATGGGACGGCCGGCGAGGGACGCGCAAATGGCAGCGCCATCACGGGAACCGGCGGACTCTACTGAGCAGCGCCATCCAGGGGCTCACACGGCTTTGCACTGTTCACGCCGGGTCAGGGGGTCAGGCGACCCGCTCATCGGAACCCTCGGCTTGTGCTTCCGGCTCATTCGGGCCGGGATCACGGGCGGCCCTGTGACTGAGTTCGAGCGCCATGCGCGAGGCAGCCTCCACCAGGATGGTGCGCACCGAAGGTGAGACGGCAAGCTGACGGCGCAGGGTTTCCGGACCTTCGGCCAGCACGTCCCCGTCCTCGGGGCCCGTTTCGGCGCCGATGTGGGGCATTTCGGCCGTAGGGGCCGGAGCCGCAGACGCGGCGACTTCCAGCAAGAGACCCGGGACCTCGGCCCCGTTATCGTCCTGTTCCGTTGCGGGCCCGGATTCCACCTTCCCGGGAGCCTCCTCCTCGCCACCGGCTTCCTCCTCTGGCGCAGCGGCCTCGACGGGCGCGGGTGCAGCGGCTTCAACCAGCGGGGTTTCGGCAGGCGGGGTTTCAGCCGGCTTGGGGACGGCATCCCCTGCGGCAGGCTCTGTCGGTTCCGGCGAAGCCTGTGCGGCGACGGGCGGCGGCGGGGCCGCTGGAGCCTTGGGCTCGGGTGCCTTTTCCGGCTCCGGCTCGGGGGCATCTTCTGCGCGTATCCGACCAAGCGCGGCCTCGCGGTCCTCGTCGGACCGGTCCATGTGGGCGATGGCGGCAACAGCAAGGGCAGGGGCCGATTGCGGCAGGTCACGCGCCATCCGGCCCAGCCTGAAGCCATCGATCATGGCCGCGATCTCGTCGGGAACGGGCTGCGTATCCGGAGCCGCCTGCATCGCGGTCCAGGTCTTCGAGCGCATGTTCTTGCGAACGACATCCACCGCCTTGTCGCGCGGTGGTATCACCATGTCTTCGGGGCTGACCTTCAGGAACTTCTGGATGCGGATCGCCTTCACCTTCTTCGGGTTGGCGTAGAACATGTTGGCGTCATAGACATCCGAGCCCCAGCAGAGGTGGACCTCCCCTTCCTTCTGGGATTTCAGTTCCCCGAAACGCGCCTTGGCCACGTCCTTGATCGTCGCGCCGCGCTGGTCCTGATAGCCGGCAAAGACATTGCCGATATCGTCCTGAAAGCCCGTGCTCTCGGCAATGAAGGTCGTCCCCACCGTCTTTTCGAAGAATTCCTTGGTATCCTGGCTATCCTCCAGCTTGCCGAAAAGCTTGAGGTTGCAGTTGGCCGTGATCGACCGGGCTTCCTCACGCACCCGCTTTTCCATCGCCGGCAAGTCCTGCGCCGAAAAGACGAGACTGAAGCCCAGCGAGCGAGCCTGGGCCGCCATCACCGCCATGCCCTGCGCGGTATAATACCCGACCTCGTCGAACACCGTCATGAAGGGGGAGGAGGATCGGGTCTGCTTGTTCTCGATGATGCCTTCCCAATCGCCCTCGACATTGGCGCCGAGCGTCGAGCCCATCATCCCCTTGATCGCCGCCGCCACGATCTTCCCGAGATTGGCGGCCTCATCGGCCGATTTCTCCAGCGCCGGGATCAGGGTGACCAGAATGCGCCGGTTGAGCACCACATCGACCATGTCGATATCGGCGATCTGCAGCTGGAAGATATAGCCATATTCATCGGCCAGGCTTTGCAGGGTCCGGGTGAACTGCATCGACAGATAGCCATGCTGCTGCAGGCAGGTCGAGACATCGAACGGCGCCTCGTCGGGTGCGGGGGGGCGTTCGCGCCCGTCATCGTCGAAGGCATCGTCCAGATAGCCCGGCAAGGTCTCAAGATAGCTTTTCAGCCCGCGGGTGATGCGGTCAGGCAGGTCCGGATCGCGAGAGAGACGGACGACGGCCTGAAGGGTGAGATTATCACGCACCACGCCGACATCGAGCAAGAGCTCGCCGTGGGCGCGCTTGTAGGTGAGCGCCGGCATCAGGGCGCTCATCAGCGAGATCGCGCGGCCCTTCCACATGGCGTTGTCGCCACCAGCCTCGTCCATCAGGCTGACCATCAGGTTCGTGAGATAGGAGGCCGAGCCCGAGGAGAACGGGTTGAGCGAGTTCGACGGGGC
The DNA here is from genome assembly GCA_964584645.1 of uncultured Rhodospirillales bacterium. Taxonomy (GTDB): domain Bacteria; phylum Pseudomonadota; class Alphaproteobacteria; order CAZPBH01; family CAZPBH01; genus CAZPBH01. The sequence continues at coordinate 3,382 of CAZPBH010000004.1, forward strand.
GCCTTCATCGGAATTGCCGGTCATGTAGTTCAGCACCAGCAGGTCGTCGTCGCGCCCGAACCGCCGCGCCAGCGCATAGAGCGCAGCCCAGAGATCGGTATCGGCCTTGCCGTCGATGTAGATGAAGCCCGAACCCCAGCAGAGCGCATTGGAGACCAGGCTCTTCAGCCCTTCCGTCTTACCGGCGCCCGTGGTCCCGAGATAGAGGATGTGGGTCCGCGCATCGGAGTTGGTGAGCCACATCTCCTCCGAGCTGTGCCTGTGATTGCCGATGAACAGGATGCCCTCGGCCATCCCCTTGCCGCCACCCGGCTTCTTGTTATGGGGATCCACGCAGTTGGCGAAACTCGGCAGGCGCAGGGGCAGGCTCGTCTTGCGCCGGATCAGCCAGAAGAAATACAGCGATCCAAGGATCAGCAGCAGGTCGGCGAAGGGCGCAACTGCCGAGCTGACCAGCAACAGGAAGCCGGCCGACCCGAGGACGGCCACCCCCGTCGTTCCCGACCCGAACGCCTCGGCGATCTTTTCAGATGAACGCCGAACATCACGCAGATTGCGGACCGGATCGATCGTCTGGGATTTCTGGATGGCCAAGGTTGCCGCTCCCTATGTTGGGCCTGCCTGTGGGCCTGCCCGTTTCCGCCGCCTCAGTTCAGGCCGCCGAAGAACTCGTCTGCCGAGACCGGCGCGCGGTCGACATCGGGCACGAGCGAGCCGGTGAAGCCCCCGAGGCTGTCGGCCGGATCTTCCAGCTCGGTCACGATGTTCGCGCCCCCTGAGCGCTCGGCCGTGGAGGCGAGGCCACCAATGATGACCCAGATGCCCATCAGCGCCGCCCCGACCAGCGCGGTCGTGGTCAGCAAACCGCCGCTCCTTCGGGCGGCCGGAGCCGTGTCGTTGGCGGGCGGCGCCCAGGCGGCCGGTGCTGCAGGGGCCGCCCCCGGCGCCGGCAGGGATGTCGCCGAAGGTACCGGAATGGCAAGCGGGGCATCGATGCGACGGCCCTGGCCCGGGAAGTCGGTCCCCGAACCGAGCACGTCGGCGATGAGGTCAAGCGCGGCGAGGGCGTCCTCACGGTCGCGGAACAGCGCAAGGGGCCGCGCCGCTGCAATGGACGTCGAAGCATCGGGAGCGGGTCGTTCACGCGGCTGCGTTTCCAGGGCAAGACCCCAGCCAGCCGCACCATCCGTCAGCACGAACCCGGTCACGGTAAACCGGGCCTCGGCCGGGGCGTCGAGGGCCCAGCGCCAGAGGACCGGTTCCTCGGCCCGTGCGAAACGTGCGACCAGAAAACCGTCCCGGATGCCGACCCGGTCCTGCAGACGCTCGTTTTCTTGCGAGAACGGTTCACTCATCAGGCTCATCTGCGTATCTCCCCCTCACTGGATCCCCTCCGACAGCCGGGACCCGATCTCATCCATTCGAGTCCCGCCGGATCAGGCGGCCGCCTTTCGCGGTGCCCCCTGAAGCTCAGGGATCGGCAGGTTGTGTTCCCGGACATGCCGGATCAGCGAGGCCACGGGGGCCTCCACCTTCGGTTTCAGCAGCGGGCGGCCCACCCGGATCTCGGCTGCGTAATGACCCAGAGCGCCGGCTCCTTCGGGATGAAAGCTCTGGCGCCCGGCATTGTTGAGCGGATACCACATCGCGCGATCCTCGCCGCGCAGCCACAGGAACTGTGCCGGCGCCAGAACCCCGCCGCGCTTCCGGGCCCACATCAGAAGCCCGACCATCGCGGGCGCCCGATAGGCATGGCGCCGGGCCACCTTCACCGCCTCGCCGCCAAGCTTGGGATTGGCGAGAATGGCGTTGATCTCGTTGCGCAGCGCCGGGGTCAGCCTGAGGCCGCCGGCCATGGTGTAGCAGGCACTGATCCGGCCCAGCATCTCGTCCGCTTCCGAACGCCGACGCGCGCCCTTCAGGGCAAAGGCCGCAAACAGTGCCTGAAGGTGCACCGGCAGGTCGCCCGGCCCCTTCCACCGCGGCCCGAGTTGACGGGCGAAGGCCTCGCCGGCCGGTCCGGCCGCCGGGACACCCTCGACCATGGGGATGGCGTGAAAGGCGATCCATTCTTCGGGTGCCAGCGATTCCGCGAAGGGCGGCAGGGTCGCCGGGACCGCCTGCCCCGGCGCGCGAGCATTGGCCTCGGCGGGATTGAACCCGACGATCGGGCTGATCACTGGCCAGGCCTGGGCCTGGGCGCGGATCAGGCTCTCCAGCGAATGGCGCATGTGGAAACGCGCCCCCGGCCCCCGGAAAAGGGTCACGATGGTCATGAGGATCAGGATCGCACCGGCCGGATAGCGCCAGTAGCTGCCGGCCACCTCCGACATCGCCGCGACATGGCGGAACTCCAGCGCCGAGAGATCGATGCTCGTGTTGTCGGGATGCAGATAGGCGTACCAGCGCACCAACTCGCTGTCGCGCGGCACGAAGGGCTCGAAGGCCGCCATCTCGGCCCAGCGCACATAACGGAGAACCCAGATGATCTGGTCCTGGAACAGCATCCAGCTGCCCCAGATCAGGCCGACGATCATCCCGAAGACGATCAGCATGATCACCAGATCGTCGTTATTGGCTTCCTTCCCGCTCACCAGCACACCCCCCCCGGCGCCCGTCGACCAGCCCTCGGCCCGCCACTCTCTTGGGCAGGCCCGGCCATCACGCTAGCGTTGAAAGGTTAATGAACCTCGAAACCGCAGCCATCCGTACTTTACGCTTCCCGAGCGCCCCCCTTTCCGGAGGAGATTGCCTCGCCCCCCTTGGCTTTCGGCGGTTAGCCATCCTATAGTTCCAAAGGGTTTGGGCAGCTTCGCGCCAAGCCGGAATGCCGGGTTAGCTCAGCTGGTAGAGCAACCGCCTTGTAAGCGGTAGGTCGTCCGTTCGAGTCGGACACCCGGCACCATGCGCCCACCCTTGCCACCGCTGTCCGGGTGGCATGTGTCTCGATGGGTCCTTGGAAATACTGGATTCCCGGTTGTCTCTTGCATATAAACCCGGGACTGCGCAGGCTTGCAGCTGTGATTCGCCACAAGATACCCTCCTGCGGTCCGACGGGTCCGCTACCGGCGCCAAGCGCAGATAGCGCATCCGCGCCATGACGTAATTGAGGCCATGATTCAGCCATCATCGCACGGCCATGCAGCGCATCGGCAACCTTCCCAACCCTCCGGCCTCATGGGGCCCGATCGGGGTATGGGGGCCGCCCTGCGATGGGCGCGCGCCGTGTCACTCGTGATGGCGGTGATGGTGATGGCCGCGTGCACGACACCGGTGGACCACAATGCCGACGCCAATCTCACACGCAGCGATTTCGAGCGGCTGAACGACCCCGCACCCGGGAGTGAGCCGCTGTTCGCCGAAGAGGCGCCCCTGCCCGAGCTCTACCCGGTGCTTGCCGCCCCGGCGCCGCCGCCGCTGTCGCGCAATCCGCCCGTCACCATCCAGGTCACCGACGAGATCCCGCTGAAGGACGTGCTGTTCGAGCTTGCCCGCCAGGCCGGCGTCGACATCGAGCTCGATCCGCGGATCGCCGGGGGCGTGATGTTCTCGGCGCGCGAACGGCCCTTCCTGAGCGTGATCGAGAGGATCTCGACCCTCGCAGGCCTGCGCTGGACAGCTGCGGATGACAGCGTACGCATCACCCTCGACGAACCTTTCGTCGAGACTTACCGCATCCCCCAGCTGCTGGTTCAGCGCAACATCGAGAGCGAGACCAGCATCTCGACCTCGCTGGTCGACGCCGAAGGCGAAGAGAACCAGGACACGGCCTCGGAATTCACCATCACCGGCGACACCGAATCGAATTTCTTCGAGGACTTCATCGAAGGCCTGACCAACATTGTCGACGGGTCGCGGCCGGCCGGGCTGCAAACCTCTGGCGGGGCCGAAACCCAGGTGATCGTCAACCGGCAGGCCGGCGTGATCAGCATTCTCGGAACGAGCCGCCAGCACCAGGCCGCCCAGCGTTTCATCGATCAGGTGAACGAGGCTCTGGCCGCCCAGGTGCTGATCGAGGCACGTGTGATCGAAGTCACGCTGGCGGAGGAATTTCGCCGCGGGATCGACTGGTCGGCGGTTCTGGACAAGGCCGGCATCGGGACCTTCAATCTCAACCTGTCGCCGACGACCAGCGCGGTCGAACTGACCTCGATCAGCGGCAGTGAAATCGGCGTGAGCCTCGATGCGGAGGACGGCCGCGCGGTGCTGAACCTGATCGAGAATTTCGGCACCGTTCAGACGCTTTCGACGCCGCGGCTCACGGTTTCCAACAACCAGGCGGCCCTGCTCAAGGTCGCGCAGAACTTCGTCTATTTCCGCCTCGATGTCGAATTCGAGACGGCTACAGCCGATACCGGGGCAGTGACGCGGACCAACCCGACCTTCACCAGCGAGATCCAGACCGTCCCCGTCGGCTTCGTGATGAACGTCCAGCCGGCCATCGACCTTGCGAACAATCAGGTGATGCTGACCCTGCGCCCGACGGTGACGCAGATCGCGGGCTTCGTCGAGGATCCGGCGATCGAGCTCAACGACACCCAGAACCAGATCCAGGATGTGCCACGCATCCCCATCATCGACATCCGCGAGATCGACAGCGTGCTGCGTCTTCGTTCGGGGGAGGTCGCGGTGCTGGGCGGGTTGATGCAGAACCGTGTACGGATTGCCGAGGAGGGTGTTCCCGGCACCGGCAACCTGCCTGTCATCTCGGTGCTCGCCAATGCGCGCGACCGGCAGAGTGAACTCGTCGAACTCGTCATCCTGCTGCGGGCCACGATCCTTTCCGACAATCCGATGATCACGGCTCAGGATCGGCGGCTCTATCGCGATTTCACGAGCGATCCCCGGCCGCTGAGCTTCTGAAAGACCGGCACCGGATGCGCACCCGATGCTGACCACGCTGAGGTTCCTGCTGCTCACCGGCCTGCGCGACCGGCTTTATCTCTCGATGCTGGTAGGTCTGGGGCTGGTCGCCCTGCTCGGCTCGTTCGTGGGCGAACAGAATGTGGTCGAATCGCGGGAGGCGGTGCTCGCCTATCTGGGCTTTGCCGCCCGGTTCGTGGTGGTCGCCGGCATCGTGCTGTTCGTGGCGGTGCATGTCCGGCGCAGCTTCGAATCGCGCGAGATCCTGATCCTGCTCTCCCGACCGATGGCGCGCTCCCGTTTCGTGCTGACCTACTGGCTGGGTTTCACCGGCATTGCCGCGCTGCTGGCCATCGCTGCCGCGCTGCTGATCAGCCTGATCGGCCAGCCTGATCCGGCCGGGCTGATGATCTGGACCGGCTCGGTGGCGCTGGAGGCTGGGATCATGGTGGCGCTGGCGCTGTTCTTCAGCCTCGCGCTGCCGGGCGTGGTGGCCACGCTGGCCTGTGTCTTCGGCTTCTATATCGTGGCGCGGATGATCGGGGTGCTGATCGCCATCGCCGAATCCGAATATCGGGGCTTCACCAGCGATTTCGCACGCGGGGTGCGCGACAGCATCGATGTCGTGGCCCTGTTCGTGCCGCGGCTCGACCTGCTGGGCCAGACGGCCTGGCTGGTGCACGGGGTGCGTGCCCTCGATCAGGTGATCTTCCTGGGGGCACAGAGTGCCGTCTATGCAGCCCTCATTCTTGCCGCTGCGGTGTTCGACTTTCACAAGCGCAATCTCTAGCTTGATGGCATGATCGCAGGGCTTTCCCACCGGCTCCGCGCCCGTCTGCTGACAGGGGCTCTCCTGCTCGTCCTGATCGGGCTGCAGGTGCAGCTGGCACGGCAGATCGGCGCGGGCGACCTGCCCTTCAGGGGCCTTGATGCGGCACCGACCTACCCGGCCGCGCTGGCCAGCGCGCTGGGCGATGGTCAGTTCTTCTATCGTTCGGCAGGGCTGCGGTTGCAGCATGTCGGCTCGCTCGACGGGCGGATGATCCCGCTGCGTGATATCGACTACCAGATCCTTTCCGACTGGTTCTTCCTGCTGGATGACTTTGACCCGCAGGCCGACACGATCCCGACCATGGCAGCCTATCTCTATTCCGGCACGCAGGATTCGCGGGAGCTGCACCATCTGGTGAGCTATCTTGACGCCCATGGTCGGCGCGACCCGAAGCGCAAATGGCGCTGGCTGGCCAATGCCGTCCATCTGGCCCACTACCGGGAGGGTGACAGCGCGCGCGCGATGGAGATCGCGCGCTATCTGGCAGCCCTGCCCTATGACATCCCGGCCTGGGCGCGGCAGCTCGAGCTGTTCATCCTCGCCGACATGGGCGAGACCGAGGCAGCGATCGCCATCGTGCAGGGCATTCTTGCCAGCGATGCCGACATTCCGGAGCATGAGCGACGCTGGATGGAATTCTATATCCGGCTGCTGCAGGAGCGGGGCGATAGCCGCACATCCCTGCCGGGACCGAGGCGCTAGCCCGACCTGCGTGATCTGCTGCTTGCCAAGGGGGCCGTGCGGCCTGATATTGGCGCCATGGAGGACCCGCTTCTCGGCCTTAATCTCGGTCTTCAGATGGCAGGCGCGCTGCAGGGAATGGTCCTGATCGGCTTCGTCCTCCTGCGGGTCCGCGCGCCCAGCCTTTACGCGCTGCCGGTGTGCTATTTCGCGGCCGTCACGGCCGGCTTCATCACCCCCGTCATCACCCCCGTCATCGCCCCGGAAATCGGGCCGGGGACGCTGATGCCGCTGCGGCTGCTGATTGGTGCCCTGCCCGCTTTCGGCTATCTGCTGATCCTTCAATTGCTGGACGATGGCCTGCCCCATCATCGGCACTTCTTCGTGTTGGCCGTGCCGCTGATTGCCATTCCGGCGATCCTGCTGGCGACCGAATTTGGCGAGACGGAAGTCTGCCTGACCAGCGATCCGGTGAGCTGCATGGCCCCCGCACCGCTGCTGACCCTCTATGACGCGCTGGCCGGGGCCGGGCTGCTGCTGGCGCTCATGTTCGTGGCGCAACATCGCCTGGCGGCGGTGAACCAGCGGGCACTCGGGCCCGAGAAGCGGGCGCTCGTTCAGGCGATCATCGCGCTGATGGTTGTGCTGCTCTCGCTCGACATCATGAGCCTGGCGGGGCTGATCGAGATCGAGGAGGCGCAGTTCGTGGCGTCGATGATCCGGTTGACCTTCTTCTATCTCGTCGCCTCGGCCGTGTTCCGGGTATTCCCGAGCGCCTTTGCCCTGCCGGAGGCCGATGAAGCGGGCGGCGGGCTGATCCCGCGCAAGGCGCCCGCCCCTGAAAAGCGGGAGCTGAACGAGGAAGAAGAGGCGCAGGTCGCCCGCATCCGTGAACTCATGACCCTCGACAAGCTGTATCAGGAGGCAGGCTTCAGCCGGAAACAGCTGGCCGCCGAGATGGGCCTTCCCGAACATCAGGTGAGCCGGCTGGTCAATCAGGGCTTCGGCAAGAGCTTCATCGAGCTGGTGAACAGCTTCCGGGTCGAAGAGGCCAAGCAATGGCTGGCCGAAACCGAGGAGCCGATCAGCCGGATCGCCTTTGATGTCGGCTTCAACAGCCTCGCCTCGTTCAACCGGGTGTTCAAGACCCAGACCGGGGTCAACCCGTCCTCATGGCGCGACGGGGAGCGGGCCGACGGGGAAGCAGGCGTGGATGCGGGCCCGGCGTCGCTGGCAGCGCCCGCCACCCGTCCAACCGGCTAACGGCAGCGATCCCCGCATGAAGGAGGCTGCCCCGGGGGAGATGCTGGCGCTGTGGATCCCGGCCCTGCCGACGGCCTCGGCTATGGCCTTCGAGGCGGTGGTCGTGTCGATGCTGGGGCTCGTCCTTGGCAGCTATGCCACGCTCCTCTCCTGGCGCCTGCCACGCGATCTCCCGACGATGATCGCCCGGTCCAATTGCCGGGCCTGCGGGCGCGCGCTGGGACCCGGCGATCTGGTGCCGCTGCTGAGCTGGGCAGCACGCGCCGGCCGCTGCGGCTGCGGGCGGGAACGGGTGAGCTGGCGCTATCCGGCGATCGAGGCCACAACCCTCGCCGTTGTGCTGCTGGCCTGGCTGATTGCCGGATTTACCCTTGCCGGGGCGGCGCTGGCAGCGCTGGGGATGACCATGGTGGCGGCCTCGGCAGCCGATTTCGAGACCCTGATCCTGCCCGATGAGCTGCTGATCGCGGCGGCCCTGGCCGGGCTCTTGTGGATCGGCGCAACGGCAGGCTGGGCGGATGTTGGCGCCTGGGTCGAAGCGGGTATCGGCGCGCTGCTCGGCCTCGCGCTGACCTGGGGGGTAAGGGCCGGCTATCATCGTCTGCGCGGCCGGGAGGGGCTCGGGCTGGGGGATGTCAAGCTGTTCGGGGTGTGCGGCCTCTGGCTTGGGCCCTGGGATTTGCCGCTCCTGATGCTGGCCAGCGGCGTGACGGGGATCATTCTGGGCCTCGTCTACAGGGTCGCCAGCCGGGACGGCGTGTTTCCCTTCGGCCCCGCGATTGCGGCTGCTCTCGTCCTGCTGGTCGCGCTACGCCATGAAATGCCGGGGTTGCAGGTGCTTGGCCAGCCGCTTTTTCTCAGTTCGTAACGGCGTTTTCGGAGTGAGAAGGTCCGTTTACGGGTTGCAGAGCAATCCAAATCAAGGCAATCCAAAGTCGCAGTGAACGTTGCAGGGCGATTCGGTCAGGCCGGGCTTTCAGGGTCCGGCGCTGCGCGAACGTCTTGTCAGGACCATGACTGTCCCTACACTTCCTCATGCTGGAGTTGGTGGGCAGGTTTCCGGTCGCGCAGGAGCCGAGCAGAGGAGCACATGAACATGAACACCGAAATTCAGCCGGCGCGCCGGCACAACCAGGCGGGTTTCAGCCTCGTCGAACTGGCGATCGTCCTGATCATCATCGGTCTGATCGTCGGCGGCGTGCTGAAGGGTCAGGACCTGATCGAGAGCGCTCGTGTCAACTCGATCCAGACCCAGCTGAACGAAGTGCGGGTCGCATCGACGACCTTCATCAACAAGTACGATGACCTGCCCGGCGACATCAACCGCACCGACCTGTTCACCCCGCCGAACACCGACGGCGGCGACCCGGGCGACGGCAATGGCCGGGTCGAAGGCCAGCGCATGGGCGCAACCAACACCGATGAGCCCATCATGTTCTGGTGGCACCTTCAGATCGCCGGTCTTCTGGGTGGCGTGAGCCTCGCAGTCGACGCTGCGACGCCGCCGGCGCCGACGGGCATGGATGCTGGCCAAGGCTATGAATCGCGCCTCGGCGGCCTGTACACCATTGCCTGGGACGATGCAGCCGACGCGTTCGGTGATGTGTCGAACGGTCACTGGATCATGCTGGGGCAGGCAGCGACCGGCGATACCGAGAATGTCGACGGTGTGCTGACCGCCGTGCAGCTTCGCGGGATCGACAGCCGCGCCGATGATGGCATCCCCGGCACCGGCAACATCCTCGGGGCCGATGGCGATGACGCGACGGCCAATGACTGCGTCGACGCCAACGAATATGCCGGCAACGACCAGGACCAGGCCTGCATCGCAGCCTTCAAGCTGTAAGCGCCCCGGCCCCACAAACTCAGTTCGGTTCAATCAGGCGGGCGGGGCTTCGGGCTCCGCCCGCTTGGCATGAAGAGGTACCTGTTTTTCGCGACAAACCGCGGGAACAGCGACGGAACTCCGGTTTTCGCCATATTTGTGCTATGGTTTGAGGAATGGGTGGCGGGTCGGCAGACACAGGCTCGAAGCCCCCAAGGGAGGATCGACCGTGATAACGAGGTTGTGGCCCGCATCCGGCAGGATGCCGGCCAGGAACATCCAAAGGCCAGACACGCACCGGCAGAGCCGGCAGCGCGGGGTTGTAGCGCTGCTGATCACCGGCACGTTGGTGGTGGTCAGCTCGGCCGCCATCATCGGAATCGGCAGCCTGGAGCGCACGCGCCATGAGCGCGCCCAGCGGATCGACACCACCAGCCATCTGAGCCGTCTTACCGACGCCATCGTCCAGTACAGCCAGCGCACCGGCCGCCTGCCCTGCCCGGCCGATGGGCGCGAACCTCTGAACAGCGCGGAAGGCAGCACGTCCGTAGGCCTGGCGGGCGACGGCCTCACCTGCGATTTCGATAGCGGCGGCACCATGGCCCATGGCGTGGTGCCGTGGCGGACACTCGGCCTGCGGCCAGTCGACGCCCTCGACCATTGGGACAACCGCCTGAGCTATCGGGTCTATGAGGGCGACCCCGCTAACGGCAATGCCGGCAGCCTCGTGGCCGAAAACGGGGTCAACTTCGCCGCCTGCGCGCGTGAGCTGGGGGACAACATCGACCCGGCCGACCGCAATTGTTCGCATAACATCCCGCGCACCGAGGAAGATCTGAACGATCTGCTCGAGATGCAGCGCGATCCCGACAATGCCGCCTTTTCCCCCTATCTGAATGCGCTGAACGCGCCGTTCCTGTTCGATCTGCGCGACGATCCCCGCTCGGTTGACCTGCGCTTCATCCGGCAGGCCCTGGGCACCTCCGAGGGCAATCCGCCGGGCCAGCTTCTGGCGCTTGGGGGGCTGGATGCGATCATCGTCTCGCTGATTGCCCAGAGTGAGGAAGTGGTCGAGTTTCTGGCCGACCAGCCGGATGTGGACCCGGATTCGGTGCGTCGGGCCAACCGGAACGTCGAGCGCCTGTTCAACGCCCGCCAGGTCCTGCAGGCAGCCCTTGCGGGTGCCACAGCGGCGTCGAATGGCTGGGCGGGGCTGCAGAGCGGCGAGATCACCCCCCCCGGCGGCAATCTCAATACGGCGCTGACGAGCGAGCTGACGGCGTTCATCGGGAGCCGCGACACCGCCCTGCAGGCCACGGAAGACGCCTTCACCCACGCCCAGAACGCCGAATACCAGAAGCTGGTGGAATGGTTCCGTAACACGCTGCTGGAAGACCTGGGTGTGCGCGTGATCGTGGAGACCGAGGATGTCGGTGCGCTGGTCGACGATTTCGAACCGGCCGTGCCGGGACGCGGTGCGGCGCTGGTCATCATCAGCCATGGCGAGAACCAGCTCGGGGCCTTTACCCTGAGCGGGGAACGGCCGTTCGATCCCGAACAGGAAACCGCCTCGACCGAAGAGCGCGTCAACGCCATGGTCGATAGCGTCCTTTATCATGCCATCGACTATGTGCACGCGAATGACGTCGTGACCGGCGCCCCGCGCGATGATGCCTTCGATGACATCGTGGCGATGTATGATGTGCAGGGTCTGGCGGTGAACGCCTTCCGCTACATCAACAAGGATGCCTTTGATCCCGACCAGTGGTCGGAGACTTTCGCCAGTGTGCTGCGCGGCCTGATCGGTGCCGAGGGCGGCGATACCGACATCATCGAGCTGGACGAGGATTTCGCGGCCTTTCTGCCGGGCGGCACCGCGCTGACCGAGGGCGAGATCGAGATCGTGGCGCTTCCCGACGACACCCGGATGATCAATTTCGGCGCCCAGATCAATGTCGGCGACCCGTTCGGGCCGGGCGACGAGGTCGGGTTGTCGAACGACAAGACCGGCTGCCTCTGGGTCAACCAGCCGCTGCGCTTCCAGAACGATGTGCTGCGTGCCTATTGGGAGTTCCGGATCTACGACTCCATCGACCGGGCGAATTCGGCCGACGGCTATACCTTCACCATCATCCCGGGCGACGCCCCGACGGATGACAATTTCGCCCCCTGCGGCAATTCCAAGATCCCGGCGCGCTTTCCCAACATGGACATCGTGCCCTCGAACTATGATCCGCCGGCCTGGGACAGCGGGCGGGGCGGCAGCTGGCCGCTTGGCCGGGTGCACAAGCCTTCGGGCTCCGACCTCGCCTTCATCGGGGCGAAATGGCGCTATCGCTATGACGCTGACCTGAACCCGGGGAACGGCCTGCAGGAGGCCTGGATCACGAGCCGCTTCGCCTATCCCGATCCGGCTGATTATCCCGCCGCCGAGTGGGATTTCCCGCTCGACCGGGTGGGCCGGAACCTGCCGCGCGCGGCCATCGAATTCGACACCTATGACAGCCATAATTACAATCCGCGCAACGACCCCCGCACCGGTGGCACGAGCTATAACCACATTGCGGTGCTGCGCGAGAACACCACGATCCATTGCGACACCGATGGTGATCCGACGACCGATGATCGCGGCGGCCAATGCGGCAATCCGGACAATGACTATCAGTCCTATGAGCCCGACTGGGGCACCAACCCCTGGTGTCCGGATACCCAGGCCGAAGCCCGCGCCCTGCCCGATGGGCGACGCGGCTGTGCGCCCGGCGGGATCAGCAACTGGATGGAAGAGCGCGACTATTGCAATGTCCTGATGGAACATTGCTGCGAGGCCGATGAGCCCTGCCCCAATCTGGGCGGAACGGTCAGCGGGTGCGAGCCGGGTGATCCCTATTGCATCAACGGGGAAACCGTCATCCGCAGTGATGCGCCCTACCGCGTGCGGGTGGAGATGCGCCGCCAGTGCGACAGCACCTGCACCACCTGCGGCACGCCGGGCGGCCGGCACCTGCAGGTCAAGGCCTGGACCGATTGCGACCATCCCGATTGCGCCAACGTCCTGAAGGATTTCAGCGAAGGGGCGGCAGCTTTGGCGGCAGGCGGAACAGCCGAGACCCTGAACTATTGCATGGTCGATCCGGGCGAGGATTTTGGCGATCTCGACATCCTGAACCAGGTCAAGCTGGGCTTCACCATCGGCACCGGCGGGTTCCGCACCGGCATGCAGGTGACGAACTTCACCGCGACCAACAGCAATCTGCGGCCTGTCTTCACCGTGCCGCCGGAATTCACCGATCCCGACGAATTCGTCAACCTGCCGACCTTCGACGCCTCCAGCGGCGATCCCGTGCGGATCGCCGTGATGAGCCCCGAAAGCGGACCGGACGTGACCATCACCGTCCGCGACCCCGAGCTGTCGGGCAAGAATCTCGGGGCGGGCGATTACGGCACCACGCGGCTGACTGTCTATCGCATTCAGGCGCTCCGGATCGTTGAGGATCCCTTGAACCCGGGCGAGGATACGGTCGTCGAGGTCCCGGCCTACAGCCCGGTCGCGGTCGATCAGTTCGGCTTTGCCACCGAGGGCGCCAGCTTCGGCATCGATGGCAACGAGCTGCGGGTGGGTGGCGACACCATCGCTGTCTTCGAGAATGCGGGCGGCCGCCTGCAGATCGATTTCACCAACGAGGACGGGACGATCGTCACCAGCGATCTGCTCAACGAGGTGCTGAGCCGCATCACCTACACCAACACCTCTGCCGACCCGCCGGATGACGGGATCGTGCTCCTGATGGGCTTCCGGGACGGGCCGCGGGTGTTCAACCAAACCGCAACGGTGACGACGCCGGTGCTGATCGTCGATTGAGCGCGGTCATGGGCAGCACGAACGATGACAGCCGGGCCCCGCAAGGAGCGCGCGGGGGCTTCTCGCTGATCGAGATCGGCGTGGTGCTGGTCATCATCTCGATCCTTGTCGGCTATGGCCTGTCGATCGCCACCGCCACGGCCGAGCGCGAGGCGATCACCGTCACCCGCGACCGGCTGGAGGCGATCGAGGATGCCCTGATCCTATATGCCACCCGCAACAAGCGCCTGCCCTGCCCGGCGGATGGCACGCTGGCCGATGATGATGCAGCGGCAGGCGTCGAGGATGATGGCGGCGCCGATGGCGACCCGGCCGGCAACGAAACCCTGAACTGCGGCACCGGCATCGGTATCTCGGTCGTGCCCTGGCGCACCCTCGGGCTGCCGCAGCAGGTGGCCATCGACGGCTGGCGCCGACGGATCAGCTATTTTGTGTTCGATGGGGCGGATGGCGTCTCGCGCGAAGACGGGCTCGACATGACGGCCTGCATCAGCGCAGAGCCTATCCCTGCCGAACTGACCGATGGCAATGATGCCAATGACGCCGCCGCGGCCGAACCCGATTGCACGCCGAACCCCGACCCGATCCACCCGAGTGCGTTCGTCGTCACGAAAGGTCTGCAGCTGCTGCCCGAAAACGGCGACAACATGGCCGGCGAGACGCCGCTCATGGACCCGGCCGACTGGGAAGCTGGAGGCGGGGCGGCCTTCGTGCTGATCAGCCATGGGCTCGACGGAGCTGGCGCGCATCTGCGCTCCGGAGCCCGCCTCGCGGTGCCCCCGGCTGCCCAGCGCCTGCAGCGCGAAAATACCGATGATGACGATGATTTCACCCTCGCCCCCTATGCCGACGGGCAGGGCACCCCTGATGTCGTCTATTTCGATGACCATGTTCGAGCGATGACCATCCACGCCATCGCCGACGACGCCAATCTGGGGCCGCAATGATAGCGCGCTTTCTGCTTGCGGCCGCGTTGGTGAGCCTCGGGCTCGCAGCCCTGCCTCCTGCCAGCATGGCGGGGGAGGCCCAGCAGGTCTGGGATGCGGGTCGCCAGTGCTGGCGCCCGCCCGGCGATGGCACATGCGGGCAGGTCTGGGACGTCGAGCGACGGCAGTTCGAGGGCGACAGCAGCAGCAGCTCGGCCGGGAACGCGACCGGAAATGACGACGCAGATGAGGGCGAAACGGCTCAGGATCGTGACGTCAGCGATGCGCAAGCGCGGGTAGAGGCGCTGGCCACCAACGAGAATGTCGAAGCGCTGCGGCAAATCCAGGCGATCCTGGAGCAGCGTGCGGCCGGAGGTGAAAGCGGTGGCCCGCGCTGACGCAAAGGCCGCTCATGACGGATCCGGGCGTGACACGCTGGGCGAATCGCCCCGCTATCCACTATGTTGGGGTTCTGATCTGCGGAAATCACAAGATGTGAGGGCACCGCGATGAGCGTCCTTTACAAGGCCCTGGAGAAGTCGCGCTCGGAACGTGCCGGGCAAGGAAGGGGCGGGCCTGCCCGGGAGATCGATCCCACCCCGCGGCCCATCGGGACGGAGCATGATCACGACATCACCCAGATGCCCCGTACGCTCATCATCCGCAAATGGCAGCGACGGCTGACCAGGTTTACCGCCTTCGTGCTCGTGCCGATCATCCTGCTGGGTGGATATCACCTCTATGACGAGGCCAATCGTCCCACCGGCGTGCCGCCCTGGCATGAACGTCTGCTCGCCCTTGTCACTGGCGACCGCGGCGTCGTGGCCGCCGGTCGCCAGCAGGCGGAGGGTCTGATCGGCAATACGGCAACCGTGATCGACCGGGTCGTGGGCGGCTATGGCGATCTGCCCGACCCGGAAGTCGAGACAGCCCGCAATCCTTCCCGGGCGGCGCCGGCGAGTGGGGGCGTGTCTCCCGATACGCTCGATTCCGTTCTCTCCCGCATCCGTACTGCAGCCCGCGCGCGCGAACAGCGCGTCGGCTCGGCACTGGCGCCGGGAAATGACGAACCCTCGGCGGCGGATATCACACCGAGCGGATTGGAGGCCCTGCCAGCCCTGCCGCAGCCAGATCCCATGGCGGTGCCGGAAGCCTTGCCGCCCTCGCTGGCCGGGCTGTCCGGGACGGCACCATCACAGGCCTCGAACCCGTCCGCCCCATCGGCTCAGGTCGAAGCCACCACCCCCGCAGCCCCGTTCCCGCCCGGGCTGGATGCGCTTGCCCTGCCTTCCGGGGACGTGCTGGCACGGAACATCGACCAGCGGGTGCTTTCCGACACATTGCAGCGCATTCTGGACGACCCCGGGGCGGCCGAACGCCAGCTCGCCGCCCTCGGGCCGAGCAGCGACGTGGCCGTCGACCATACCGAGACCGTGACCCATCTGCGCCGTCGGCCGAATGTCATCATCTCGGCCGGCAGCAGCGGGGATGCTTCGCCGCCGGATTCGGCTCCTGCGGGCAGCGCCACGGCCGATCTGCATCAGCAGGCAGCGCGCGCCCTCCAGGCCGGCGATGCGGCACGGGCATCGGTGCGTTATGCCGAGATCCTGGAATCCCGGCCGGACGATCTGGCCGCCCTGACCGGCTTCGCCGCCGCCGAACAGCGGCTGGGCCGGAAAGCCTCGGCCGAGGCAGCCTACCGCCAGGCGCTGGCGCTTGAACCCGACAATCTGGTGGCCATCACCAACCTCGCCGTTCTGGAAGCCGAGGCCGATCCGTCGCGGGCCATCGCGCGGCTGACGCTGTTGCGCGCCGACCATCCCGAGGCGGCCGCGATCCCGGCCCAGATTGCGCGACTGCGCGCCGATATGGGCGATATCGAGGGGGCGCTCGGGCCCGCGCGCGAGGCCGTCCGGCTCGAGCCCGCGAACAGCTTCTACCGCTACAACCTCGCCGTTCTTCAGGACAGGGCCGGGCTGCACGAAGCGGCAATCGCCACCTATCGCGAAACCCTGACGGCCCTGCAGCTGAGCGGCGATGCGAGCATCTCCCAGGCCGCCATCCAGGCACGCCTGGTGCATCTGAGGAGCCTGTAGATCCGATGCTCTACCTGGATCATTTCGGGCTTTACCGGCCGCCCTTCGACATCACGCCGAACCGCGCCCTGTTCTTTCCCGACTACCATGACCGGGTGCTGAACGCTCTTGGCTATGCGATCGGCCGGGGCGACGGGATCGTCAAGGTCGTGGGCGAGGTGGGGACGGGCAAGACGCTTCTCTGTCGATTGCTGCTGCAGATGCTGGAGGATTCCAGCGAGGTCGCCTTCATCACCGCCCCGCGGAACGACCCGCTGGCGATCACCACCAATGTCGCGCGCGAGTTTGGCCTGACCATCGGGCCGCATGACGATCCCCAGCACGAGCTGGTGCCTTTCCTGACCCGGGTGCACGGTCAGGGACGGGCTGCGGTGCTGCTGATCGACGAGGCACAGGCGCTCGACCGCCGTGGGCTTGAGACCGTGCGCCTGCTCTCGAACTTCGAGACCGATGAGGCGAAACTGCTGACCATCATCCTCTTCGGTCAGCCCGAGCTGGACCGCATTCTGGGCCGTCACGAGATGCGCCAGCTCAATCAGCGGATCACCTTTTCCTTCCGGACCCAGCCCTTCGACCGGGCGACAGCGAAACGCTATCTGCAGCATCGCATCGACCGGTCGAGCTACGCAGCACCGCCGCATCGCCTGTTCACCGAGAACGCGCTCGACAGGATCGCACGGGTGACCGGCGGCGTGCCGCGCCTGCTGAACATCCTGGCCGATCGCAGCCTGATGGCCGCCTATGCCGAAGGCGATCCCGTGGTCCACAGACGGCATGTGAAGCTGGCGCTGGCCGAACATGACGCCTTTCCCGGCGCGACCCCGTTCTATGCCCGCCTGTTCCGCCGCGCGGCCTAGCGCGGATTCCGATCATATCGAATCATCGGGTTGGAAATTCAGCCCCGTTCCCAAGACGTTGGAGCTGTCTCGCGCCCCCGGCGCCCGGGTGATGCGCTCTGGCTTCTTCCCCCGCTTTCGCTAGAATTCCGACCTATGAGCCGCATTCGGACCTGGATCGAACGGATGGCCGCCGAGGGTGCCTCCGACCTGCACCTCGCCACGGGCGAACCGCCGGTGTTGCGCCTCGACGGTCGGCTCGACTTTCTCGACGAGGCGCCTGTCGACATGGACGAGGCGCAGGCCTTCATCGACGAGATACTCTCGCCCGAACATCATCGACGCTTCCGCGAAGCCGGGGATTGCGACCTGTCGATCGAGGCCGACGCCGAGGCACGGCTACGAATCAACATCTTCCGCGCCCAGGGCGGCATCGCCATGGCGTTGCGGCACATCCCGACCCGCATTCCGAGCCTGCGCGAGATCGGCGCGCCGAGCCCGGTGGCGGGCCTGCTGGGCGCCTCGCAGGGCCTCATTCTCGTGACCGGCCCCACGGGTTCGGGGAAATCAACGACGCTGGCGGCCATGATCGAGGCCATCAACTCGAGCCAGAGCCGCCACATCATCACGATCGAGGATCCGATCGAATATCGTCACGGGAATCTGCGCTCCCTGATCCGCCAGCGTGAGGTCGGTCGCGACACACCGGGCTTTCAGGAGGCCCTTCGGGCGGCACTGCGTGAAGATCCCGACGTGCTGCTGGTGGGCGAGATGCGCGACCTGCCGACGATAGCGCTTGCCCTGACCGCAGCGGAAACAGGGCATCTGGTGCTGGCCACCCTGCACACCAGCTCGGCCGCGCGGGCGGTCAATCGGATTGTCGATGTGTTTCCCAGCAGCGACAAGGAACTGATCCGCGCCCAGCTGGCCTCCTCCCTGACGGCCGTGATCGCCCAGCGCCTGCTGCCGCGCGAGGCCGGCGGACGTATTGCAGCCTTCGAGCTCATGATCGGCACCGATGCCGTGCGCAACCTGATCCGGGAGGGCAAGACGCCCCAGATCGCGAGCATGATCCAGCTTGGCTCTCGGGTGGGCATGCAGACGATGGACGACGCGCTTGAGGCCCTTGTTGAAGCGGGTGAGATCAGCCCCCGCACCGCCCAGGCGGCGCTGGGGGAGTTCGCAGGTGACGCCGAGATTGCTCACGCGGATGAGAGGGTGGCCCCGAGGGGTGCGGAGAATGGGGCGGAGAACGGGGACAGGTCGCGAGAGCCGATTTCGGCCGAGACCAGCGCCGAAATGAGGCGCCGCGGTGGCTATTTCTGAACCGGCTCGCCCGCGCCTGCGGCCTGCATCCGATTGACGACCGGATTGACCGGATCGGCCGTCCAGGCTGTCAGCGAGCCGTCATAGACGCTTGCCTCATCGAGACCCAGGATCTCGTGGCTGACGAACCAGCCCAGCGTTGCTACCTGACCGGAGACACAGAAATGCACCGGCGCGGCCCCCTCAACGCCCGCCACGCTATAGAGTGCATGCAAGTCGGCACCCGAACGCAGCCGCCCGTCAGGACGGACGAGCCATGCATAGGGCAGGTTCACCGCGCCCGGCATGGTGCCCGCGCGCTGCTGCAGCCCCTCAACCCGTTCCAGACCCAGAAAGATCTCTGCACTGTTGTTGTCCACCAGCCCCGGCATGTCGGCGCGAACCCCGATTGCCTGATGAGAGAGCGCCTCCGGGACGGGATAGATTTCCGGCCCCGGAACGGCGGGAATGCCGGTGGCAACCGGAAGCCGCGCCTCGCCCCAGCCCCGCATGCCGCCATCAAGCAGCGCCAGCGCCGCGTGACCCGCTGCAGCCAGCGACCAGTAGACCCGGGTCGCCCCGGCGACGGCGCCGGGATCCCGACCCGACCCGACCACCACCACGCGATGTTCGGGCGTGATACCAAGGCCCCCCAACAGTTCCGACAAAGCCTCCGGAGCCGGCAGCTGACGCGGGACTTCGTGGCGTTCGGCCAGCCATTGGCCGGGATAGGGGGCGTGGACGGCGCAGGGCACATGTCCGGCCCTGACCTCCTCTTCCGCCCTGATATCGAGCACCCGCACATCCTCGGCGCAGGCCATCGCCGCAAGCGGCTCCGGCTCGATCAGGGGTCCGAAATCACGTCCCTCGGCCGCGAAGGCCCAGGTCAGAAAGCATATAAGACCACAGAGGGCGCCGAGGCGACGCCAGGGCGCCGTCGAGGCGACCGCTGCCGCCATCAGGTGTCGAGAAAGCTGCGCAGCTTGCGCGAGCGCGAGGGATGCTTGAGCTTGCGGAGCGCCTTCGCCTCGATCTGCCGGATACGCTCGCGTGTCACGTTGAACTGCTGGCCGACCTCTTCGAGCGTATGGTCGGTGTTCATGCCGATGCCGAAGCGCATCCGCAGGACGCGTTCCTCTCGTGGGGTCAGCGAGGAGAGAACGCGCGTCGTGGTTTCCCGCAGATTGGCGTGAATTGCCGCATCGATGGGGATGATCGCGTTCTTGTCCTCGATGAAGTCGCCGAGGTGACTGTCTTCCTCGTCGCCGATCGGCGTTTCCAGACTGATCGGTTCCTTGGCGATCTTCATGACCTTGCGGACCTTGTCGATCGGCATGTGCAGACGGTCCGCCAGTTCTTCCGGCGTGGGTTCGCGGCCGATCTCGTGCAGCATCTGGCGCGTGGTCCGCACGAGCTTGTTGATCGTCTCGATCATGTGAACCGGAATGCGGATCGTCCGGGCCTGATCGGCAATCGAGCGGGTGATCGCCTGACGGATCCACCAGGTCGCATAGGTCGAGAACTTGTAGCCGCGGCGGTATTCGAACTTGTCCACCGCCTTCA
>CAZPBH010000005.1:0-23093 GCA_964584645.1 uncultured Rhodospirillales bacterium
CGAAGGTTTGAACCTGAAACAGGTCACGCAGCAAATATATACCGGACAGTAGTGGGCGACGCCCGCCCTGCACCACGTCGATCTCTCAATCCATCGCAACTGCATCACCGCGATCATCGGCCCATCCGGCTGCGGCAAGAGCACGTTCCTGACTTGCCTGAACCGCATGACTGACCTTGTGCCCGAGTGCCGCGTAACTGGACGCGTGGAAATGGATCAGACCGACATCACCAACGGCACGGTCAATCTGATTGCCTTGCGCCGCCGGGTGGGCATGATCTTTCAGAAGCCCAATCCGCTGCCCCTGTCGATCCGCAAGAACCTGACCTTCCCGCTGAAACAGCACGGCCTGTGCCGTCGAAATGAACGTGATGCTAAAGCCGAGATCGCGCTGCGCCGGGTCGGCCTGTGGGACGAGGTCAAGGACCGAATCGACGCGCCGGCGTCCGGTCTGTCGGGCGGACAGCAGCAGCGGCTGTGCATTGCACGGGCCCTGGCGCTGGACCCGAAGGTGTTGCTGATGGACGAGCCATGCAGCGCGCTGGACCCGATCGCCAGCGGCGTCGTGGAAGACCTGATCGCCTCGCTTCGAGGTAATTACACGGTGGTGGTGGTTACGCACAATCTCGCTCAGGCTCGGCGCATCGCCGATGACGTGGTGATGTTCTGGGTCCGCGACGGTGCGGGGACGGTCGTTGAAGCTGGCTCGGCCCGGCAGGTCTTCGAATCACCCCAAAGCGAGATCACCGCCGCTTACCTTCGAGGTGAACGGGGATGATGCGACATCGTGGCACGGTCGGCCCGGCGCGACGCATTGGAATAATGATCGCCGTTGTAAGGTTGGCCCTGCGGGAGCGACTCACTACTGATTGCTCTGAGAATGACTGGAATCTTTATGACCTCCCCAATCGCCTACCTGACCGTTGACAGACGCACCGTGTTCGATCAAACAATCGAGCGAGCGACCCAACATGCACTAACTGGCGTCTCAATCAACACGGTTCAGGCCAACATCGGCCTGCGGTGCAACCTCGCCTGCCGACACTGTCACGTCGAGTCTTCGCCCAAGCGACAGGAACAGATGTCGTGGCAGACGATGCGAGACGTGCTCGATGCGGCCCGTCGGGCAGGGGCGAAGACGCTGGACATTACCGGCGGCGCGCCGGAGATGCACCCGTACTTTCGCGGGTTCGTGGACGAGGCGCAGTCATTGGGCCTGCGTGTGATGGTGCGGACGAACCTGACCATTATGCTTCAACCCGGCTACGCGGGCTTTCCTCAGTGGTTCGCCGAGCGTGGCATCCATCTGATCGCTTCGCTGCCGTGCTACCTGCCCAACAACGTGGACAAGCAGCGCGGCCGCCACGTTTATGCCGACAGCTTGGAAGTGATCCATCGCCTGAATCACGTCGGTTACGCCCGGGACGCCGACAAACAGTTGGACCTGGTCTACAACCCGCTTGGCCCGTCGCTGCCACCCGAGCAACAGCCACTGGCGGAGGCCTACCGCGTGGCGCTGTTCAACGAGCACGATATCCGTTTCAACAAGCTGTTGACGATCGCGAACATCCCCATCGGCCGCTTCCTGCACGACCTGGCCCGCGACGGTCAGGCTGAGCAGTACATGCAGCTTCTGCGCGACAGCTTCAATCCCCACACCGTTGAGGGGTTGATGTGCCGTCACCAGTTGCATGTGGGTTGGGACGGGACGATGTACGACTGCGATTTCAACTACGCACTAGGCCTCCCCGCGGAGCAGGACGCGACTCATGTGCGCGACTTCGACCCGGCACGCTACCGGAGTCGACGTATCGCGACCGGCGAACACTGCTTTGCATGCACCGCCGGCTGTGGTTCGTCGTGTGGGGGATCGCTGGTCAAAGACGGGCAACCGGCCGCTTGAGAAAGGACGCCGCGATGGTTTACTGCATGGGACAACGATGTACGCTCGAAGTGGAATGCCCGGATGCCGACGCGATGAAAGTGTGCGGCGACGGCCTGCCGAGGTGTTGTTCGATGCAGCGGCGAATCGGCCATGTCTGGTTCGCGCTGCTGATCCTGCCTCTGGGCACCCACACGGTCCGTTACATGGCTAGCTTCGGTCGGGGAACCGTCTGTGTCGGTCAAGAGCACATCAGCGTCACGGAAGCGGAAACCTGGGTTGACTCAATATGCGATGAAGCAAGAAGGACATGAAATGAGTATTGCCATGAATCAAGCAGATATGCCTATCTCGGAAACCAGCGATCAAGCCGTCAACAGTCGATGGAGCCGGTGGATTCGCCTGGGTTCTGTGATCATCACGGTATTGGCGCTGCTGGCGATCGCGCGTCTGCTGCCGATGGGCCGGATCGCGGATTTTCTCGGCACGATGGTTCAGGACATTGGCATCTGGGGCCCGCTGGTATTCGCACTGATTTACGCGATCTTCACCGTGCTGATGTTGCCGGGCGCAGCCCTGACCCTGGCCGCCGGGGCGATCTTCGGGCTGCTTTGGGGAACCGTGGCGGTGTCGATCGGCTCGACGACCGGCGTGGCACTGACGTTTCTCATCGGCCGCTATCTGGCTCGGGATGCGGTCGAGCGAAAGTTGGGCAAGTTCCCCAAGTTCCGTGCCATAGACCGAGCCGTGAGCGAGGGCGGCTGGAAGATCGTGGCGCTGCTGCGTCTGTCGCCGGCGGTCCCGTTCAATCTTCAGAACTATCTCTACGGCCTGACCGCGATCCGATTCTGGCCCTGCGTGATTGCCAGTTGGATCGCCATGCTGCCGGGCACGTTCATGTACGTCTACCTCGGTTACGCGGGTCGAGCCGGCGTCGCAGCGGCGGCGGGTGAGAGTGCCGGCCGGACGCCGGCGCAGTGGGCCATGCTCGGCGTGGGCCTTGTCGCCACGATCGCCGTGACGGTGTACGTCACCAAGCTGGCTCGCCGCGCCATCAGCCGCCAGTCCGGAGCCGCCGAAGAACTGGCCGAATCCGACCAATCGCAAGAGGACACACCCGTGACACGCAAACCCGCTCGTCGAATTGTGACTGCGGCCTACGCAATCATCGCGCTATCCGCAGTGGTTCTGGCTGGCTGCGCCTATGCCAACCAAGGCCTGCTCAAGGGGCTTTTCGGCCCGCCTCCAGCCACGCTTGCTGAGGCCTATAAACAACAATCTGATGGGCCTCGCTTTGATCACTCGGCGTTTGACCAATTATTGAAGAAGTATGTCAACAAGGCGGGGGGCGTGGACTATGCCTCGTTGATGAAAGAGCGGGATCAGTTACGAGCTTATATCAAACGTATTGCAGAGGCACCGTTCGACGACATGGGCCGCGACCAGAAGCTGGCGCTGCTGATCAATGCCTACAACGCTTTCACACTTGAACTGATCCTCGAACACTGGAACGGCGGGCGGCTTGAGTCGATCAAGGACATTCCCAATCAGTGGACGGATGAGCGATGGGTGATCGCCGGCCAGACCTATTCGCTGAACCAGATCGAGCATGAACAGATTCGCCCGAAGTTCAAGGAACCGCGCATCCACTGGTCGCTGGTCTGCGCCGCCGTCGGCTGCCCGCCGCTGCGCAGCGAAGCATACGTCGCCGATCGGCTCGACAAGCAATTGGCTGCACAGACTAGGTATGTGCATACCCATGACAAGTGGTATCGCTTCGATCAGGCGTCCAACACGGTGCATCTGACGCAACTCTACAACTGGTACGGCGGCGACTTCGAGCAGGTTGCCGGCTCCGTCCTCGCCTACGTCGCCCAATATGCCCCCGACCTCAAAGCGGCCATCGATGCCGGGCAAACCCCGCGCATCAAGTGGCTCGACTACAACTGGTCGCTCAACAGCCAGGAGAACATCAAGTGACCCAAGCCCCGACCCCCGAAGTCTCGCAAGCCCCGGAAGAACCCGAAATAACAACCGATCAACCCGTCAAAGACGACGTGGATATCGAAGCGCTCAATCCGCTGGATGAGCACAACCGCAAGCTGCGCGATAATGTTCATCCGCCGCAGTGGGGCAACCCGACACCCAGCGGCCGGTACAACTTGGTCGTGATCGGGGCCGGCACGGCCGGCCTGGTCACGGCAGCGGGTGCGGCGGGGCTGGGTGCGAAAGTGGCACTGGTCGAGCGATCACTGATGGGCGGTGACTGCCTGAACGTCGGCTGCGTGCCGAGCAAGGCGCTGATCCGCTGTGCCCGGGCCTACGCCGAGGCATGCGACGCTGGCGAATACGGCGTGAACATCACCGGTGACATTTCCGTGGACTTCCCCGCCGTCATGGAGCGGATGCGTCGGCTACGATCCAACATTGCCCCCCACGACTCAGCCAAGCGATTCAGTGAACTCGGCATCGACGTGTTCATGGGGCAGGCGCAGTTTGCCAAGCCCGGCGAGGTCCATGTTGGTGATCAAGTTTTGAAGTATGCCAAAGCGGTCATTGCGACCGGGGCGCGGGCCGCCGAATTGCCGATTCCAGGTCTGGCTGAGGCCGGCTATCTCACCAACGAGACGGTCTTCTCCCTGACCGAGTTGCCGCCGCGCCTGGCTGTCATTGGAGCCGGGCCGATCGGTTGCGAGCTGGCCCAATCCTTCGCCCGCTTCGGCAGCGAGGTCACACTGATCGAAGCCACCGGCCACATTCTCCCCCGTGAGGATCAGGATGCCGCCGAGCGCGTGCGTGCTTCGCTTGAACGCGACGGTGTGCGGATCGTCTGCGGTGGCAAAGCGGCTGATATCTCCCACGATGGCGATGAACGCGTCATCACACTCGACTGCAATCGCCAGAAACATGAAGTTCGTTGCGATCAGATTTTAGTCGGTGTCGGCCGCGCCCCGAATGTCGAGGGCTTGAATCTCGAAGCGGTCGGCGTGGACTATGACCGACGAGAAGGCGTGAAAGTGGATGATCGGCTGCGGACAAGCAATCGCCGCATCTACGCGGCCGGCGATGTCTGCTCGCGATTCAAGTTCACCCACACCGCCGACGCGATGGCGCGGATTGTGATCCAGAACGCACTGTTCTTCGACCGAGCCAAGGTTTCCGATCTGGTCATTCCCTGGTGTACCTACACCGACCCGGAAATCGCCCACGTCGGCCTGTACGAAGATCAGGCCCGCGAACAGGGCATCGAGGTGCAGACCTTCACCATCGAGCTTTCCGAGGTCGATCGCGCGATCCTCGATGGCGAGGACGAGGGTCTGCTTAAAGTTCACGTCAAGAAAGGGTCGGACAAGATCGTCGGCGCGACACTGGTCGCCAGCCATGCCGGGGACATGATCAGCGAATTGACGCTGGCGATGATGGCGGGTGTCGGCCTGGGCACGCTGGCCAAGACGATTCACCCTTACCCCACACAGGCGGAAGCAATCAAGAAAGCCGCCGATGCCTACAGCCGCACCCGGCTGACCCCGACCGTCAAGAAGCTCTTTGAAAAGATTCTGGCCTGGCGGCGATAAGCCGCCGTCACATGATCGACGGACGTTCCGTCGATCGTTTCCCTGTTACTGAAAGGACCGCACATGCGTTGGATGACCACATTGTTTCTGGCACTGGCTCTCGGATTCGGCCTGACTCTCGCAGGTTGCCAAGGTTCGGACAACACCAGCTCCGATGGCTCGGGCACCAAGTCGAACTCCGGCTCAGACTCGAAGCAGATGGATCAGCAGCAGGAGGAACAGGCCCCCTCGGGTTCCGGTTCCCGCTAATGACCGATCGTAAAGGCCCGTGGATGTTCCACGCGGCGTCACCCTTGAACATGCAACGAAAGGATCGAGATGCAACGGATGAACAACGCACTACTGAAAACCTGGCCGGCGTTCGCGCCCATGGTGGTCGTCGCCGCCCTGGTCAGCGTCGCACTGGCACAAGGCAGCGGCACGAAACCCGCTGGCAGCGGAAGCAAAGCCGACAATTCCAAGGACAAGGAGAAGATCGAGGTCAAGGCTGAACTCAACGCCGAGGCGCTCAAGGCGATCATGGACGCGAAGGTGCCCGTGGTGCTGCTGGACGCGCGCGGCCCGTCCGACCAGTGGATCAACGGTGCGGTGCCCCTGGCCCATGACGCCGAAAAGAAGGCCATCCGCAAGGCAGTCGCCAAGGCCGATCAACTGATCGTCACCTACTGCGGCGGGCCGGAGTGCCCCATGAGTCTGATGCTCGCCAACAATCTCGCGGAACATGGCTACACCAATGTTATCCGCTTCACCGGTGGCATCGAGGCCTGGACCAAGGCGGGTTTCGAGCTGAAGGCGAAGGATGACGCCAAGGGCTCGGATACGAACAAGCCCAGTGGTTCCTCGGCCAAACCCAGCGGATCGGGCACGCGCTGAACCAAGGCGCGAGATGGTTGACGCCATCTCTCGCTTTTCTCCGGAGTTTGAGCTTGTCGAAACCCAGCACATCCCGATGGACAGTCGTGGTCGGCCTTGCGGCTTTGGTCGCATGGTCGATCGGTCTGACGTGGCTGAGCGGGTCGTTCGCCTATGAGCGCGGTGTACTCGAAAAGCCGGTGTGGATGTTCGTGGCGATGCAGGTCGCTGCCGGGATCGTGTACCTGCTGACACTGCTCGCGCTGCGCCGTCAATCTACAACCGGGGGACTGCTCATGGTCGTTATTGCGGCGGGTGTGCTCATGCGCTTAACGCAGTTCGGAGCGGTGCCGGTGCTCGAAGACGATTATTATCGCTATCTTTGGGACGGTGCGGTCACCGCGCATGGCCACAATCCATACGCCTACTCGCCTGAACAGTTGCAACAGCACACTGAAGCTGTTCCCGTCGATCTGCTGCATCTGGCCAGCGAATCTGGCACGGTGGTCGATCGCGTCAATCATCCGTGGTTGAGAACGATCTACCCGCCGACGGCGCAGGCGGCGTTTGCCCTTGGCTACTGGATCAGCCCCTTCGACATCCAAGGCCTGCGACTGGTCTGGCTGGGACTGGACCTAGCCGTTCTGTACCTGCTGCTGGCCCTGCTTCGCGGCAGTTCGTCACCGATCTTCGGCTTGGCGATCTATTGGCTCAACCCACTACTGATCAAAGAGGTCTTCAACGCAGGCCACATGGAACTGGTGCTTGTCGCTGGGCTGCTTGCGGCCATGTTGGCTATGCTTCGCGGGTTGCACAAGACCGGCGGGCTCCTGCTCGGACTGGCGGCCGGCGCAAAGATCTGGCCGGTACTGTGGCTGCCGCTGCTGCTGCGTCATGGCTGGACAACCTGGCGTCGCGGCATCGGGGTGGCCGTCGCCTTCGCGATTCCCGCCGCCGTGCTGGCGCTGCCGATCCTGTTAGGCCGGCTCGATGCGGGCAGTGGCTTCACCGCTTACGCCCAGCGCTGGCAAATGAACGATTCGGCTTACCTGGCCATCCACGAGGCGGCGAAGCTGCTCTCGCCCGATCACGCACAATCACTTGCCCGACTGATCGTCGCCGTTGTTGTCTTGGGCGTCGTGATGTGGTGTGTTCGCAGATTACGACCGACGTTCGACGGCCTTTTGAGTGGTGCGACAGTTATCGCTGCCACGTTGTTCCTGCTCAGCCCCACGCAGTTTCCGTGGTATTACCTGTGGCTTCTGCCGATGCTGGCATTGCGTCCGATGTGGTCGCTGCTGGCGCTGACCGTGACCCTGCCGCTGTACTACCTGCGTTTTCCACTTGACGCGATGGGTCATACGGCCTGGTTCGACTACGGCGTCGTGTGGATCGAGTTCGTTCCGGTCTGGTTGTTGCTCGCATGGGAACTGCGGCGAGGCAACCGGGCCGCGTTCCATTGCTCAACCCAGGAGACGCCACTGTGTATCGCGCCCAGCGCATAGCCCTCATCATGCCCGCTCTCAACGAGGAGCAGGCCATCGCCGGCGTCATTGGATCGCTGCCGGACTGGCTCGATGAGATCGTGGTCGTCGACAACGGCTCAACCGATCGCACCGCAGCCATCGCGGCGGATCATGGCGTGACCGTGGTGCATGAATCGCGCCGGGGCTACGGCGCGGCCTGCCTGGCCGGCCTGACCCATCTGGCGTCAGGCCACCGACCGCACATTGTCGCGTTCATGGATGCCGACCATAGCGACGACCCGAGTGAACTGCCGGACCTGCTGGAGCCGATTATTTCCGGTCCTGCCGACTTGGTCATCGGCTCCCGCGTGCTCGGCAAGGCCGACCCCGGTTCGCTCACACTGCCGCAGCGTTTCGGTAACGCACTGGCGACGGGGCTGCTGCGTCGATTGTGGGGCGTGCAGTGTACGGACCTGGGACCGTTTCGGGCGATCCGGTTCGATCACCTGGCCCGGCTTCACATGGATGATCTGGGCTATGGCTGGACCGTGCAGATGCAGGCCCGAGCCGCGGCGGCCGGCTATCGCATTGCAGAGGTGCCGGTGTCCTACCGCCGGCGTATCGGCAAGTCGAAAATATCCGGCACCGTTCGCGGCGTCATTGGCGCAGGCACGAAGATACTCAGCACCATCGCCCGTGAACGGCTGCTCCGCCCATCGCATGGCACAGAACGCAACCGCATCATCGTCCTCTCCCGCCTGCCGCAGCCAGGCAACACCAAGACACGCATGATTCCCGCGCTTGGCCCTGAGGGAGCAGCCGACCTTCAGCGTCAAATGACCCGACGCACGCTCGCGACCGTCGACCGCGCCGCGGGATCGATCGAATGTGAATCCGAGGTCCGCCACACCGGTGGCACGAGCGAACAGATGGCCGAAGTGTTCGGTGCGAACCGTCGCTACATCGGGCAGGGCGAGGGCGATCTCGGCGAACGACTGCAACGAGCTTTCGCGGACGCTTTTACCGTCGGCATGCATCGGGCGGTTTGCATCGGCAGCGACTGTCCATCGCTTAGCCATGACCTGCTAGGTGAAGCCCTGCGCCGCCTTGCCGACCACGACCTGGTCATCGGCCCGGCTACCGATGGCGGGTACTACCTTATCGGCATGAATCAGCCCCGCCCCGACCTGTTCAATGGTGTGGAATGGGGAACCGAAACCGTACTGGCCCAGACATTGGCCCGTGCCGAGTCTCTGGGGCTGCGTGTGCATCAGCTTGCCGAGTTGCCAGATGTCGATGAACCGACTGACCTTGAGCACTGGCAACAAGTCAGTGCAGGTGGTGACGCCACCCCGACACCGTGGCTGAGCGTCATCATCCCAACCCTCAATGAAGAATCGTCCATCGTTGGGGCGATTCGCTCAGCCCAACAGTGCCCGGGCGTCGAAATCATCGTTGCTGACGGCGGCAGTACCGATGCGACGCTGCAACTGGCCCGGGATCATGGCGCAGAGATTTTCCAATGCGAACCCGGTCGTGGACGGCAGCTTGCCTGCGGTGCCGATGAGGCCAAAGGCGATGTGCTGCTTTTTCTCCACGCCGACACACGTCTTCCCTTTGGCTATGCCAATGAGATCCGCCGCAGACTCAACCAACCCGATACCGTCGCCGGTGCTTTTCGCATGGCGTTCGATCACGTGAGCACGCCATTGCGTCTTGTCGAATGGGGCACTGATCTGCGATCCACCTGGCGGCAACTGCCCTACGGCGATCAGGCGATCTATCTGCATGCAGAAACCTATCGACGCCTCGGTGGCTTTCGGCCGTTGGATGCGATGGAGGATTTCGACCTCGTCTGGCGTCTTCGCCGATACGGCCGAGTCCGTGTCAGCCGTCTCCCCGCCATCACATCCGCCCGCAAGTACACCACCCACGGCCCATGGCGAACCGTCCTGCTGCACCAATGGATGATCTGGTCCTGGCTTTGGTGGAATCGTCGTCAGCGCGAACACGACTCGTCCAGCCGGTCCGCCCGCCCAACTCCGACGGGGGTCTATGACTGAAGCGGGAAAAGGGGCATCCCCATCGCCCTCCAATTCGCCGCCGACCTCGGTGTTCGTGAGAACGCTCGCCCCGGTCCACAGGTTCAAAAGGTCCATAAGGTCATCCCACTGGGGCTTCTGAACCTTTTGAACCCCCGAACCCGACCACCGCCAGCCCGCCCGAAATCGCTACTACAATTCGACACGTTCACAACAAACTGTGCTTACAGGGCCGACGCGTTCCCGTGCCATCATGAAGATCTGCGCCGGGAAGGAACCATCATCGTGTTCACCGCGTGACCAGCGCATTCAGACATGGCATGAAGAACAAGGCGACGACGGCTTCGGTGGCCAGGCCGCCGATGGCTCCGATGGCCATGGGCTGGAGCACGTCCGCGCCCTCGCCGAGGTTCAGGGCCAGGGGCGTGAAGCCGATCATCGTGGTGATCGTGGTCATGAGGCGCGGGCGCAGGCGAATCTTCGCCGCTTGCAGGACGGCCTCGCGGCCTGGCAAGCCCTGCCGCTGGTGCAGTTCCTCCGCGAAAGTCATTAACAGTACGCCGTCGTTGACGGTCAGGGCGATGACCACCAGGATGCCGATCAGCACGGTCGCCCCGAAGGCCAGGCCGGAGACGTACAGGCCGAACACCAGACCGGTCAAGCAGAACGGGGCGCTGCCGAGGATCAGGGCCGGAAGCTTGACGCTGTTGAACTGCACCGTCAGGACGATGAACGAGAAGAATACCGCCAAGGCCAGCACGGCGACGATGGCCGGTCCGACTTCGGCCGAGCCGCCGATGGCGTGCTGATCGGCTGCTTCCTCGGGTCGTTCGTGCCGCAGACGGCTGATGTTCTCAATGACGACGATGGAGTTGTCCAGCACCACACCGATGGCGGCATCCACACGGGCTTCGCGCCCGCCCCCGTCAAAGATCAACCACCGCAGGCCGAACACGCCGTCGTAGCGATTCTGCGTGCCGAGGTCGGTATCGCGGTCGAGCTGGACCGTCTCATCGCTTCGCACATTCACACGATCCATTTCCTTCGGATGTTCCGCAAACTCAGGGTGAACAGCACCGCACAGAATCCCAGCAGCAAGCCGAAGTCGAGCAGAAGCGGCAGGTGCGGCGAGCGGTGAATCGAACCATGCAACACGTCAGCGCCGTAGGTCAGCGGCAGCGCGTAGCTCAGCGGCCGAAGCCAGACGGGCAACTGCTCGATGGGGAAGAACAGCCCGCACAGGAACAGCATCGGGAAGCGGAAGAAGTTCGAGAAGGTCTGGGCCTCGAAGATCTCCGTCACCGAGACGGCGATGAACAGGCCCAGGAAGGTCGAGCTGATCGCGATAAGCCAGATGGCGGGCACGAGCGTCAACCAATTGATGCCGGACAGGTCGGTGAGGAACGCCGCCATGATGACCGGCACGAACGCGTTGGCCACGCCAAAGAGGATCGCCCCGGTCGTCTTGGCGAGCATCAGCAATTCCAATGGGATCGGCGCGAGCAACAGGCGCTCGAAGGATCGACCTTTCTTTTCAAACGTGACGGTGACGGCCAGCATGCTCGTCGTGCCAAACAGCACCGACACCGCCATCACACCCGGAAGCAGAGCCGGCACACTGTCCAGGCCCGAACCGGAACGGATGAAGAACATGCCCGTCCAAGCCAGCGGGAAGATCAGACCCCAACTGATGTTCGGCGGCTTGAGGTAATAAGCCCGCATGTCCTTGAGCAAGATGTTCCAGAAAGCAATCCACGCCTTCATGCCATGTCTCCGAGTTGTTGTCGTCACAGTCGGCGAGGGGCTTTGTGACGGGTGATCAATGCGATACAACGCCGGCATCTGCGCCTGCGTCGGCCGGTAGTTTGAGGACCGCGCCTGAAACAATCCCGATGCGCTCAACGTGGCCCGTCACCCGCTTGCCGGTGTGCGGGTCGCTGTAGATGAGATGGACGTGCACGCTGGTGTCGGGATGCGTCAGCTTGCCGACGGAGTCTGCCGCATAGACGCCCACGAGTGTTCCACTCACTGTCTCGGCTTCCAGTTCGAAGGGCTGGTCTTCCGGTTGCAGTTCGAGCTTGTGCATGCGCGCATGCAGCGGGCAGGCACCGTTGATCACATGCAATCGCACGTCCCTGAACTCGCCTTCGATGACAAACATAAACGGCCGAGTGAGATCGATCTGATGCTGAGAAGCCACATCGGCAACCGCAGCGTCAAAGCGCCCATGCGGCACGTCTCGGCTCATCTTAATGTGCGTCCATGCGGGCACCGACTGGCCCACCAGCAGAGCCGCCTTCACACCGGTCGGTGCGACGGGTCGCGGCCAGCCGTCCGGCGTGACCGTGGTGACGATGGGCACGGAGTCCGCGATGGTGATCTCGCCTTGAAGCCCTTCCATGGCTCCGACGCCATAGAAGTGTGGCATGCCGACGACCTGCTCAAGTTCGACGCGGCCATGATGCTGCTGCTGGCCGATGGTCTCGTGCATGCCGCCGTACCGAAGCAGTTCGCCCGAGTGCGGCGACTGCTCGATCGCGCAGCCAGACAGGCCCAGAGCCAGCATCAGGCACGTCAGGAGTGCGGGGTGAAGATGAACGCGTTGCGGTTGGCGAGTCATGGTGGTTTTCCTTGCTCTGTTAGTGGTTGCGGTGGAACAAACGGCTGAAGTTGTTTCCATGGACGGGCTCAAACGGGCACTCCCTTCCGATCGTTCTCCTTCTCCTGCTTCATCGCGCCCGCTTCGATCCCGGTAATCTCGACAAAGACATCTTCCAGCGATGGCTGAATCTTGCGGGCCTCGGACACTTCCGCGCCGCGATCCTCCAGCAGCCGCACCAGCGGCCCCACGCGAACCGGCTCGGGCGACTCCACACGGATTTGGCCGTCGGCGACGGCCTGGCAATGCAGGGTCGGCCACTCGGCGACAATCGCATCGCACAGCATCGCTGCTCCGTTGGAGACGGCGAACTGCACCACATGACGGCCGTCCGTCCGGTGCATCAGATCCTCCATCGTATCAGTGCGGACGATGCGGCCGCTGACGATGAAGGCGATTCGCCCGCATAGTCGCTGGGCCTCCTCGATGTAGTGCGTGGTCAGGAAGATTGTCGTCCCCGCTGCGTTGAGGTCGGCGATGAGCTGGCGAATCTGGCGGGCGCTGGCCACGTCGATGCCGCTGGTCGGCTCGTCCATGAACAGGATGGCTGGCGAGTGGATGATGCCCGCCGCGATGGTGAGCTTGCGTTTCATACCCTTGGAATAGCCGCCGAACTTGCGACCGGCTGCGTCGGTGAGGCCGAAGCGATCCAGCAACTCCTTGGCACGAGCTTCGCGGTCTCGCCGAGGCATTCCGTAGAGCGCCCCGCAGAAACTCAGGTTGTCGAAGCCCGTCAGTTCGGGGTAGAGGTTGCTCTCATCCGGCACCACGCCCATCAGGTGCTGGGCAGCTTTGGGGTTCTTTGAACAGTCGATTCCGGCAATGCGGATTGTTCCCCTGTCGGGCCGGGCCAGGCCGATGAGCATATTGATCGTGGTGCTCTTCCCCGCGCCGTTGGGGCCGAGGAAGCCGAACAACTCGCCTTCCCGCACGTCAAAATCGATGCCCGCGACCGCTTGGACGTCGCCGAAGCGCTTTGCCAATTCGCGTGCTTGAATAATGCTGCTCATCGTCTGATCTTTCATGCATACCGCGATCGATAGCGTCACCGTTTGCGGTTTCTGCAGGCCGCCCGTCGTTTCATCAAGGGCATGCATCTGGTTGGCTTCTTCGTGTCCGTGGCGTTGCCGTGTATCGGGTCCAGAAGGTTCTCGATCTGCCCCAGCCACGCGGCGAGGGTGTCTTCATTCAGGCGATAATGGACGAAGTACCCGCGCTTCTCGTCCATGACCAGACCGGCGTCGCGCATGATCCGAAGATGCTGCGACACCGCGCCTTGCGTCACGTTCAGTCGCGCCGCCAGTGCGTTGACACATAGCGCCCGTCCCTTCAGGAGTTGGACGATGCGCACCCGTGTCTCGACCGAGAGCACCTTCAGCAGTCGTGAAATCTGTACGGGGTCATCCATATTAGCAGTCGCTAATGTATCTCTACCGTGCTGCCCCGTCAAAGGGCGCACCGAACAAGGAAATCACAGGGGGCCCGGAACCCATCGGGGCTGCAACCTGGCATTGACCATGCAACGGATTGACCATCGATTCGGCGCGGCATAGCATTATCGAAACTCGATATCGAAAGTCGCTTATGGCTGTCAAACATCAAAAGCTTCTGTCCGGCCTGATCCGGCTCCATGTGCTGCACCATGCGGTCAAGGAGCCGATCTACGGCAACTGGATGCTCGAAGAGCTGGCCCACCACGGCTACAAGCTCAGCGCCGGCACGCTCTACCCGCTATTGCACGGGATGGAACGCGACGGCTACCTGACCTCGAAGGAAGAGCAGAGCGAGGGGCGTCAGCGACGGGTCTATCGCGCCACGCCCGAGGGCCGCAAGGCGCTCAAGGCGTGTCGAACCAAGATCAAGGAGCTTTTCCGCGAACTGATCGAAGACGAATGACCGAAAGGCACCATCATGACTGATCCCACACCTCACACCACTGGGCAGCACACCACATCTCCGCTCAGCCGCCGCCGATTCATCCAGGCCACCGGCGGGTCCGCCCTCGCACTCGGCATGGGTATGACTGGTTGTGCAACGGAAACCAAGCCCGCCTCGCAAGCAGGCGGCGGCAATGGTCGAGCGTTCCGCTTTGCCTTCATGCCCGACCAGCACTTGTGGCGCGACAAGGGCTCGCCGCGCGGCATCGCCAAGTCGCTGGACAGTCTCGACCGACTCAATCCCCGGCCGGATTTCATCGTGACCGGTGGTGACCTGATTCACAACTGCCGCGATCTGGCGTCGGCTGGCGGCCGACCCACGCTGATCTTCGGCCACTTCCCGCCAGTGTCGGCGATCAGCTTCTTCAACGGTCGTGCCCAAGTCGAAGAGGATGCCGTCTGCCTCGCTGGGTCGGCGATGATCCTCTTGGGGCCTCGTTCGTAACAAGACCCAAGTCACGGCGAACGCCGCGCAGCAGCGACCACGATTGCGCCCAAGATGGCCACGTCCGCATCTTCCATTCCTTTGTGAAACGGCTCGCCGACGTGGTCGATGGCGTTGGTGACGTGGGCGACCAGGCCGGTCTTTATGTTGCGGACCTGGCCGAATGCGAACAGCGATGCGGCCTGCATCTCCACAGCCAGCACACCGCGCGAAGCCCAGTGATCTATCTGCGAGCGGGTCTCGCGATACGGGGCATCGGTGGTCCAGATCAGGCCCTGCTGGACGGGCAGGCCGACCGTACCCATCGCTTCGGTCAGAGTCTCAGCGAGGGCATGATCCGGCTTCACCGTCTCGGACGGGGCGAGATAGTGCAGCGATGTGCCCTCGTCGCGGATCGCTTCGTTGGCGATGACGATACCTGGTAGCGGCAGTTCGCGCCCGATGCGACCGGCGGACGCCAGACCCACCACCGCCTTCATGCCGCACACGGCCATCTGCTCGGCGATCAGCACGGTGTACGCGCCGCCGATCGTTCGGGCGACGATGCCGCAGCGCGGCTCCTCCTTCGGCCAGAGCCACATCTCGGTGTGAAAGCACGGCCAATCCGCGCAGCGACGCACCTCGCCCCGGGCGATGAGCTTATCGATCAGGTCGCCATCGAACTCCAGCACGCCCAGCGGCGGGATCGAGCCGTTGCCCTTGCCGCGCTGCTCGCGTACCGCTTCGACGAGGTCTTCCGGGCGGAAAGCCGTCGGCTCGTCCAAGGCGTGATTGAACAGCGGCAGGTCGTTCATTGCTTCTCCATGACCCAGCCGTAGTGGTACGGCGGCAGGTCGACCTTGTCGGGAACGGCAAGCGCAAAGCCAACGGCCATGGCCCAGTCACGGCACTGCTCGGGCTTGGGCCGAATGTCCATCGACGGCCCGCGCGGGGTGTTCGGATCGTAGTTCCAGTGCATGATGCCCAGCCGTCCACCGGGCGAGAGGTTTCGCCAAACCTCGCGCAGCAGCACCTCCGGCTGGTCGCAGTGCAGGATGTTGAACAGCATGACGTGATCGACGCTCGCG
This sequence comes from uncultured Rhodospirillales bacterium, assembly GCA_964584645.1. Taxonomy (GTDB): domain Bacteria; phylum Pseudomonadota; class Alphaproteobacteria; order CAZPBH01; family CAZPBH01; genus CAZPBH01. Next base: position 15,926 of record CAZPBH010000005.1, read on the forward strand.
TCCGGCAGGCCCGTGCCGACGGCGACGAAGTCGCGCCGCTCGGCGCAGACGTTGGGCAATCCGGCCGCTGCGGCCTTGCGACGGGTCGCCTCGACCATGTCGGCTTCGATGTCGAGGGCATGGACGGTGCCGCGAACGATTCGCGCAGCCGGGATGGTGAACGTGCCGTAGCCACAGCCGAAGTCCACGACATCACCGCACGAGCCGGTCAATCCCAGCTTTGCCAGCGTCTCGGCGGGGGAGAAGAAGCCCGACCACATCGACTCATCCGGCATGCCACTTTCGCGCGTCTTCATGGATTGCCTTCAAAAGGTCAGCACCTTCTCAGTTTCACGAACCCACTCCGAAAGTTCGGCCATCGTGGACTTCTGCGCGCCCTCGTAGTACGGGTCGCCTTTGCGGATGCCGCAACGTGCCTGGCAGGTGCCGCAAACCTTCACCGTCACGCCGTCGGCGATCAGGTCCTTGGTCATCTGGACCAGATCGGACGATCCCTCGGGCGGTTCGATGCCATCGCGGGCGAGGTCGACGGAGTCGTTCATCAGGAACAGCCGAACCTCGGCCCCGTCCTTTTTCAACTGCCCCGCCAGTCGCAGGGTGTTCCAAGTCAGGTCGGTCCCGTCGTAGGGCGCGTGGTTCAGAATCAGCAGAATCGTCATGTGTCTCGGTTCCTTTCTGTCGTGTTCCGTCATGCGGTCGCTGGTTGAGTCTTGCTTCGGCTCTGACGCGATCCGCCGGCCCGCCGAACCTGCACCGCTGTCTGTGGCTTGATGGGATGCTCACGCTGCATGAACCGCATCAGATCACGGACCAACCCGGGACGCAGGATATAGTAGCACCGCTGGTTGCCGTCCTCGTGGTAGTCCACGATCTTCGCCTGCCGCAGGACGGACAGATGCTGCGAGACGTTGGCCTGACGGACCTCCAACAGGTCCTGGATGTCCGTGACACACTTGGGCGCTTTGGACAGCTCTTCGAGCAGCGCCAAGCGAACCGGATGGCCCAGAAGTCGCAGCAGGTCCGCCGCATCTCGCCATTGCTTTGTGTTGCTCACGCTGCACCTCGGCCTTCTCGGCCTTACTGGGGTGACTCAAACTGGGGACGTCAATGAACGAGGCCATGATTCGAAAGTACCAGCAACGATGCTTCTGGCATTACTCAGAAGACGTCGGCCTGCCATGTCCATACACCTATCCCGATGGGAATCCGATCAGACCTCTGCCACCCCTTCAGACGGCATGCGGTGGTCTGATGATCGTGGGTGCTTATCCATCGGCCCGATTCGAAGCGCGCCCTTCGGCCGAGGGAAGGAAGCGTCTTGTTCCGGTCGGAGACAACCTGCACCCGTTTGCTGAGGAGTTGTACTTCGATGGTGTCCAAGCGCGTCGTCTCGAATCTGGTCACCAAATTCGCCGGCATCTTCTCGACCCACTTGGTGTTTCCCACGAGGCGTGCTGGATCACTGACCTGGTTAAGGTCTTTCTCTATAAGCCCAGCCACCGAGACAGTGTGGGCGCTGTCCATCCGGATTTCAGTGTTCCGGTCACGCGTGGTCGCTTCGCTGAGTTCGCCAAGCGGTCATTGCCATGGCTCCAGCAAGAATGCGAACTGTGCCAACCGAGTCTCGTGGTTACGCTTGGAGAGGAAGTTGCCCAAGTCGTGAGCCGAGAGCCAAAAGCAAAAGCAGATGACCTGCTCAACCGGGACATCGGGCCGGTGCCCATCCTTGATGATTGGCCGGTTCTGCATCTTCCACATCCCGACGCGTGTCGACGTAGTGAGAAGTGGGCATCCACGATGGTGCGACGGGTGAGGACGGCTGCCACATGGTTGGCGAGATAAGGCGACCTCCCAGTCCTTGCACGAAACCTTGCACGTGATTTCGGGCGCTTGTACGAATCCTTGCACGGACGGTGGGCCGCTGGTGGCACACGTTGGCGTGTGTTGGCGAGGGGCGGGCGTTGGTGTGGCGGTAGGGCTTGGTCGTAACTCGCGACGTGGGCGAAACAAAGACGCCTTGTGTCACCGGGTGGCAACGCAAGGCGTGGGTGGTCACAAGGTTTGAAGAAAGCGGGCGAAGGGACTCGAACCCTCAACATTCAGCTTGGAAGGCTGACACTCTACCATTGAGTTACGCCCGCAGCGTATCCAACAGCAATATCCGCCGGACTGTCGCAAATGTCAATCCTCATTGACGGGGAACCCAAGCAATTCAACTCTGGCGGATTGGCCCAATCGCGGATATAATCACTCAGTTTTACCCTCGGAGGACACTGAACCATGCCCACGAGTTACGGGGCACTTTGCACCGACTTCTTTGTGAATCACGATCTGGCGGTCAAAATGGACCTGCCTGCGGATCGTGAGACGGTATTGCATTTGTTTGATCGTGTCCGCCGATCCCAGCCGGAGATGGACCGTTTCAAACGTTATGACGATGAGTTTCTGCTGGAATCAGGCCCAAACGACCGCCAACACCTCTGGGCTGCGGTTCGCCAGAACTACTTTCGTTCGGGCTTTGTGAATCCTGAAACGATGGAAAAGGTTTACCAGTTCCACAAGGAAATGCTGGCCTTCGCTCCGTATCACCTGACCATCAGCCCGTTGGATGTGGACTACCAGGAGCTGATGTTCGGCTTCGACCTGGAGTGCAAAGGCAATCACGATGAGATCATTGCTGAAGCACTTTTTGCCGAATCCCCTCTGGCTGCTTTACTGAAAACGCATCGCTCAGGACATGAGCCGCGCAAGTTGCTGGATGTTCAGCCGATGTTCCGCATGCAGTTGTGCGACGAGGATCGCTTGCAGGCCTGCGTGCAGGTCAAGACCCGGCAACGCTCCCGCAAGGGGCACGCCAATCGTCATCGTAATGAGCCGATCACGATCTGGCTGAATGTCCGCCGGTTTGGGCCTCTCAGCAATGTGGATGAGTTGCCTGCCGGTTTGGACGAGATGTCGCGCTGGGCCGAGCAACTGACCAATGATCGGCTGGTCCCTTATATCCTGAATCCGATTGCCCGGCTGATTACCAGCGGGGCGTAATAAGTCACCCGAAAGGGTTCCCATGCGTCAACACGATCTTTCTCTGCTTCTTATTGTTGCCATTGGCTTGCTTGTCTCTGGCCTGAATCAAACGCAAGAAGCCGGTGCAGAAATGCCCAAGGCCGACCAAGACAAGGAAGCAAACGCGCAGCCTTATATCGCCAAGTACCGCGACGACAAGGCAGCGGTATTCTCGTTTACATTTGACGATGGCATTCGTGATCAATTGACCGTGGCTGTGCCCTTGCTTGAAAAATATGGCTGGCGGGGAACGTTCTTCATCATCACCAAGCCGACCAAAGACACCAAAGCGCAAGCGGAAAAGGGCAAACCGGGTGCCTGGTGTGGCATCAGTTGGGAAGAGTTGAAAGACATGGCCAAGCGCGGCCACGAGATCGGCAACCATTCCGCGACTCACGCCCGGCTCACCGACGTGATAGATGAACAGAAACTGGAAGATGAAGTCAACGGCTCATGGCAAACCTTCAAGGATAAACTCGGCCAGGCCCCTTACAGCTACTGCTATCCCTTTAATGCATGGAACGATCAGGTCCAGGCCAAGGTCATGAAAAAACATCACGCCGCTCGCAAAAACTATCGACACTACGGCGGCAAGGGCTATACGGTCGAGAACCACGAAAAATGGATCAGGCAGGCGATCGAAAACAGCGAGTGGATCGTCGGCATGTTCCATGGCATTGAAGCTGGGTATTCCCATTTCGAATCCCCCGAGCAACTTGAGAAAACGCTCGAAAACCTGAAAGGCCATGAGAAGGATTTATGGATTGCAACGTTCGGCGAGGTGGCGAAGTATCAAACCCTGCGCGAGGCTTCAACACTAAAGGTCGTCGAACAATCGCAAGATATGATCCGTTTCGAATTAACCACCAAGGCAGACACGAAAGTGCATGATGTGTTCTTGACGGTGGTGATTCCTGTTGAGGGAGTGGGCGGCGCAGCCTGGCAATCAAAGAACAAAGATCGACAGGGAGAAATTGCTGTCAAGGATGGCCTGTTGCACGTAGAGGCGCGTCCCGGGGATGAGCAACTTGTGTTAACACTCCAACACCAAGTCACACCCGAGTGAGCATCTGCAGGTACTTCTCTTCATACTCCCGGCAAAGAATCGGATAATCATAAGTCGCAATGCATTTTTCCCGCTGGGCTTGCCCGGCCTGCTTTCGCGCGTTCGCATCTTCCACCCATTGCCCGACACGATGCCAATATGTCTCGGGATCATATTTCATCACTGCCCACGGTTCGCCCAATAGCATGGCACCGTGATTGTGAGTGTGCTGGGCACCGGCATGCATCGCCATCGCAGGCGCGCCACACGCCATCGCTTCCATCACCGTGTTGCAGCCACCCTCGGGATACTCATTCAGAAAAATGTCCACGGCTTTCAACACTGGACGAATGTTCGAAGTCGGGCCAACCGTAATGCAGCGATCTCCCAACCCACGTTGCTTGAGAGGCTCCAACGTCTGATTCAGTTCGCCTCGCCCCATCGCCAGGAAGTAGGCTTTGGGATGCTTGGCCAGGAAATCACCAAGGTGATTCAAAAAGTCACCCGCGGGTAAGCGATAGGTCAGTTTGTTGCCCGCACACATGAGCACGACCGCATCGTCAGGCACACCCATCCGTGCGCGGGGCACGGTCGGCGACTCATCCGCCAGGGCGACATCCGTGCCTGCTGACCGTAGGGGTAAGGTGACGATGCCGCGACGGGTGAGTTCAGGCTCATCGCGCTGGGCTGTCCACGTGTTGTGATAAGTGATGCCATCCATGCCGGTGATGGGCAGGGGCACGCCGATGTTCTGGTTGAGCTGGACGGGAGCGATGCGACGGTACGCCAGGCCAGCGGAGATCGGGCAGGCTGCGCTGCCGATGAAGACTGCGATGTCCAGGTCAAGCTCGCGTAGTTTATCCGTGCCATCGGCGATGGCGATGAGGTGATCGCCATGCAGGGGAATGTAATGAATGGGGATGCCCTGGCTGCGCAGGCGTTCGTGCAACTCCGCGCCGGCCAATCGCGAAGGGGTGTCGGCCACCTTCAACAGACGCCCCGGCGGAGATCGGCGGGTCAATTCGTCGGCCACGATCACCTGAGGCAGAAACTTCTCGCGATCCATCAACTCCACCATCCGGGTCAGTCGATACGACGCGGCCTGTCCCATCGCCAAAGAGAAAATGACAAAGCCCAGACGGTAAGGGGGGTTGCCTGCCTGTAGCGCCAAACCGACTTGCAGGTCCGCAGCCTTGAAACATTTCTCATACCAGTCGGTGATGTACGCTGCTTCTGCTGCCCCAACGAGGAAAGCGGTGTTGTCCTGCTGGATATCGCGGATTGCTGCCATCGCGACGGCCTCGATTGCCAGTGACACATCGCCCGCAGCAAGCGCAGCCTCGGCTTGCTGGATGGACTGAGCCACCGTCGCTGAAGGCTTGACTTCGCCGGACTCAGGGGTCGCGGGTGTGGCTGGTGTGACTGATTCGCGCTCGGATATTGCTGTGGACATGCAAATGATATCGGCAGTTGGCTGAATCAGGCTGCAAGGTTGGCTGTGTGGGGTTGTTCAGGCAGTAGGAGAGACTTTGGGCAAAGGCCTGCCCGTTGCCTTGGTTCTGCCATTGGTTGCGTCATGCAGCGACGTGACATGGCGGTTGGCATCGAACAAGGCCCGGCGATCGACCAGCGAACTGGTCGCAGCATCGTAAAGCCTCATCAACACAGGCGTGTCAATATAGTCCAGGCCCCAAACGTTCTGCTCGACCAGTGTCGAGCCTTCGTACACTTCGATGATCTGCCAATTCGTGTTGTGGATATAGTCCGTCGTGGAAGTCGGGCTGGAAGGATCGCCCAGGGCTTTGCGCACCCGGCGGTTCAGGCCGTCGTAGCTGTGACGCCGAGTCGTGACTTTTTCATCAAGTTGACGGGTTGCTGCGACCATTGAATCACCGGTTGGGTTACGTTGCCTCGCCCGCTTCATTTTTATGTACTTATCCCCTTTTCCGCGCTCATTTTAATGTACTTTTCTCCTTTTCCGCGTCCCCCTTTTCCGCGCCAGAATTATCATCCGATGCCTTTCTTTTCTCATTATTCTTGACACGATACTTCTCTGCTAAAATTCCCAGAGAAAAACACGTTATTCCAAAGAATGTCAAATATAATATATACATGAATCGCACTCTACTTTCTACTTGTTGGGTGCGGAAAAGGGGATAAGTACATTTTACTATTCGTGATCCCATCTTTGGCTCCGTTGAGCGTACCTCGCTTGATGTTGTCCATGCGGTCCAGTTCATCGTGGGCATAGAGTTCGCTGCGGTCTGTCTTGAGCACGTTCTCGCGGTAAGTGCGGTTCCCCATCGCGTCGTAGCCATAGGCGAAGTGATCCAGATCGTTCGGCGAACCGGCGGTGTCCTGCCAATAGACGGTCTCCACACGCCCGAAGTTGTCGAGGTTGGCAAACGATCCATTGGCTGCGGAATAGCTCATGGTCGGGCCTGGGTAGGTCGTCGTGGTGGACGGGACGTAACGCTCATTGGAAATCGGTTCCTGACACCTTTTGCGTACCTCGCCTATACTTTAGAATTATCATCCGATGCCTTTTTCTTCTCATTATTCTTGACACGATACTTCTCTGCTAAAATTCCCAGACAATAACACGTTATTCCAAAGAATGTCAAATATAATATATACATGAATCGCACTCAACTTTCTACTTGTTGGCATTTTTGTCTTGCGTGGCATATAAATCGCCATCTTTTCCACTATTTGCTGTGCGCGTAATTTTATACTTTAATTCGTGCTTCCATTTGTTTTCAACAGGATCGTGATAGACTTCACAACATATTTGCCCATCAACTTCGACTTCTACTTTGAGATCTACCGTGTTCAATGCGCCGCCAACTCCCCCGATAACCGCTCCCGCTACAGTTGTAGCGGTTGTCCACGTGGCATGAGAAACTTGTCCCACAAAAGGAACAGCGTTTGCCGGGGCACCCGTCGTAAAACCGAAAGTGAACCCAGTACCCCCACCCGCACCTACGCCGTACAGTACATTAGTCAGAGATACGTCTTCCATCTCTGCTTCAAATTTGAACAGTATATTCACGCACTCCG
>CAZPBH010000006.1:0-7120 GCA_964584645.1 uncultured Rhodospirillales bacterium
GCGCATGGTCCGCGTCCTTGTTTTCGCCCTGATGCTGGTCGCGAGTGCGTGCGCGACGGGCCGATCCGCCATGGCCGAGGGCACGGCGGCGGCGGCCGTGGTGGATGGCACGGTCTGGCACGATCAGTGGCAGCGCATCCGCGAGGCGGCCCCCGAGGGCCTGATCGACCGCTGGCTGATTTCCAACGAGCTGAACGGCGAGGTACCGCTGCTCTCTGCCCTGCGCCGCGGGCGTGTGGCCATGGGAGGTGTCAGCTTCGCGATCCTTGCGACCGCCGACCCCGCGCTCTCGGTCCTCTCCACCCCCTATCTGTTTCCCGACGATGCCGCCCAGGAGCGTGCCATGGCCGCGGCCGAAGGCCGGCTGGAGCGCATGCTGGCAGAGCGGCGGCTGGTCTATCTCGGCTGGTATGCGGTGGGGCCCAGCCATCTTGCCACCAACCGGCCGGTGCTGATGCCGGGCGATGCGGAGGGGCTCAGGCTGCGGGCGCCGGCGAACATTCCCCATCAGGCCTTTCTCAGGGCTCTGGGCACCGATCCCGTCGCCCAGAATTTCGGGGAATACATCCCCTCCCTGCAATCGGGGCTGCTCGATGGCGGGGTGGCGACCCCGATCTTTCACGCCTCGATCACCGCCAGCCTGCTGCCCGACTATACCCTGAGCGGCCATATCCGGGAGGCCGGGGCCTATGTCGCGAGCGCGCAATGGTTCAATCGGCTGGAAGAGGCCGAGCAGCTGGCCGTCCGGGCGCTGTTCGCCGAGGCGCCGGCCTGGCGGGCGGAGACCCGGGCCGCCAATCTGGAAGCGATGGAGCAGATCCGCGCAGCCGGGGTTACCATGCACACACCCGATCCGGCCCTCTGGCAGGCGGCAAGCAGCGGGGTCCGCGAGGCGATCCTGGAAGAAAGCGGCGAACAGGCGGCTGCCTTGCTGGCGATCCTCGACGCCGCCGTCGCCGAACAGCCAGAGCCCGAGCCTAACGCTCGTTGATCGGCGTGACCGGCGCCAGCGCCCCGAAGGTCGCGGCCCCGCGATCCTCGACCCGCGCCAGCCCGCGCCCTTCGCTGGCATAGACACCGACCAGATCCTCGGTCGCCTGATCGCCCAGCGTCAGGCTGGCGAAATCGCCGGTCGAGGTCAGCGCGAGTGTTGGCTGGCCGTTCACGGTGCCCGAGATGTTGATGCCGGCATCGGAGACGCTGAGCGCGAGGATGCGGGTGCGGTCGGGGGAGACAAGGGTCAGGCTTGTGGAATCTCCGGTCGCCGCCAGAAGGCCCCGGTTGAGGCCGTCGAAGGTGACCATGACCGCTTCTCCCCGCACCAGGCCACCACCGGCATCCGGTTGGGCGATGGCGTGAGGCAGATGGGCGCCCAGGGCAAGGATCAGGGCCAGCCCGGCCAGCACCAACGCCCAGTCGGCACGTCGATTCGACCCGCCAGCGTTCGGCGAGGTCGTCCGGGATGGGGGCAGGGCAGGTTCGATCACGGCAGGCCTCCGGGGCGCGGGTGGGATTCCGGCCGGTAGCTAGCCATTGCAGCCGCATGCGCGCAAGCCCCGGTCGCCTTTCGCACGCACCCACCCATATCGTGCGGGAATGACAAGAAACCGAACGGGATCATCCCCACCGCACATGATCCCGGCGCAGGAGGTCCGCCCCATGCCGCTCGACACCCATGCCAGCAGCGCTCCCGGCAATCTGGACGCCGAGACGCTGGCCCAGCTCGTCGAAACCGTGCGCCGCTTCGCGCGCGAGCGTCTGATCCCGCTGGAGGAAGAGGTCGCCGAGACCGACCGCATCCCCGAGGCGATCATTCAGGAGATGCGGGAAATGGGCCTGTTCGGGCTGTCCATCCCGGAGGCCTATGGCGGGCTCGGCCTGTCGATGAGCGAGGAAATCGCCATCGTCCAGGAGCTCTGCTATGCGAGCCCCGCCTTCCGCTCGGTCATCGGCACCAGTGTCGGCATCGGCAGCCAGGGCATCCTGATCGACGGCACCGAGGCCCAGAAGCAGGAGTTCCTGCCCAAAGTCGCCAGCGGGGAATGGATCGCGAGCTTCGCCCTGACCGAGCCCGACAGCGGCTCCGACGCCCAGTCGATCCGCACCCATGCCCGCCGCGAGGGCGACGTCTACGTGATCAACGGGGCCAAGCGCTACATCACCAACGCGCCCCATGCGGGCTTCTTCACGCTGATGGCGAAGACGAAGGAGCGCGAGCCGGGACGCTCCGACCATATCTCCGCCTTTCTGGTGATGGCCGACACGCCCGGCATCACCATCGGCAAACCCGACCGAAAGATGGGCCAGAAGGGCGCCCACACGGCCGATGTGCATTTCGACAATGTGCGGGTTCCGGCGCGCTATCTGCTGGGCGAGACCGAGGGCCAGGGCTTCAAGACCTCGATGAAGGTGCTGGATCGGGGCCGGCTGCACCTCGCCGCCGTGTGCTGCGGCGTGGCCCGGCGGCTGGTGGACATCGCCGTCGCCTATGCCAATGAGCGTCAGCAATTCGGCCAGCCGATTGGTCAGTTCCAGCTGGTTCAGGGGCTGCTGGCGGATTGCCAGACGGAACTCTACGCTGCCGAGGCGATGATGCGGGATGCCGCTGCCCGCCATGATCGGGGCGAGCGGGTCGCGATGGAATGCGCCTGCTGCAAGTACTATGCGAGCGAGATGGTCGGCCGGGTCGCCGACCGTGCCGTGCAGATCCATGGCGGTGCCGGCTACATGGCGGAATACGCGGTCGAGCGGCTGTATCGAGATGTGCGCCTGTTCCGCATCTATGAGGGCACCAGCCAGATCCAGCAGATCGTCATCGCCCGCAACATGCTGCGTGACGCCGCCGGCTGAGAAGGGGCGCCCCCTTTCGCGAAAAAATCTTCGGGATGTTTACCAAGAACGCCCCTGACCGCCGGGCGTCACCTCGGCTCGTTCGACCGTATTTGCCCGGTTCAAGGCAGGGCGTAAAACTTCATCAAGGTAAATAAACGGGATTTTATCGGTATTTGATTCTTCTTTTCGTCAACTTCTTCTCAAGGTTTTTGCCGTAAGGTCAAGCCATGGTCAGGGCATGGACCGGCGGCGATGGAAAGCTACGCTTCAGGCCATGCTCGGGCCAGCGGAATACAGGCGGTGGGTGATTGGCAAGCGGGCGACCTTGGTGGGGTCGCCCAACCGGGCCGGGGTCAGGAAAGCAGGGTCACGAAAGTCAGGGGTGCAGTTCCAGGGGTTTGGCGTCGCATGCGGCTGGGGGGCCCTGACGATGTCAGATGATGCGAGGCGGGTGAGCCTCGGCAGGGTCGCAGCGGCGATGGTGGGTCCGCGAAGCTGGGACCGAGTACCAGGATCACGGGTTGGGTGGTCGACATTGATGGGTGGTAATGCTGCGGCGCCCGGGGGCTTCCTTCGGGCGCCGTTGCGTTATGGGCCCTGGAGCAAATTTTGATCGGATGGACTCATCTGATCGGAAAATTTGTCCAGTTAGACAATACGTTAGAGCGGATTCACGCGCTTAGTCTGAACGCGTGCATCGGCTCTAGGGCCCGGTGCGCGCCAGCACCTCGCCGGCAAGATAGAGCGATCCGGCAATCAGAATGCGAGGCATGCCGCGGCCGGCGCTGCTTGCCGCCAGATCCAGAGCCTCATCGAGGGAAGCGGCAGGCCGGGCCGTGAGCCCGGCAACGCGCGCGGCCTCCGCCAGCTCTTCGGCCGTCCAGCTGCCCCCGGCCTCGGCCGGGGCGGTCAGGGTGACGCACTGGCCGGCATGCGCGGCGAGGGCTGCCAGAAAGGCGGCCGGATCCTTGCGCCGCATCATCCCGAAAATCAGGGTGACCGGGCCCTCCTGCGCCCAAAGTGCCAGCTGCGGGGCGATGAAGGCCGCCGCATGCGGGTTGTGCCCGCCATCGAGCCAGAGCTCGGCCGGAGCCACTCGGGCGGCCAGCGGACCCTGGGTGATCGGCTGCATCCGGGCCGGCCAGCGGGCGGCGGCCAGGCCCTCCTGGATGGCCTGCTGCGGAAGCGCCATCCCCTCCAGAAGACCGAGGGCGGCAAGGGCGGTTGCAGCATTTTCCCGCTGCCCCGGACCCTTGAGGCCGAGTGGCGGGGCAGGAACATCGCCCGCATCGGCGTGCGTCACCGGGGCACCCAGCGCAGCCGCCTGGCGAGTGAGCACCGGCAGCGCCTCGGCCTCGTTCTGCGGGCCGATGACGACCGGCCGGCCCGGCTTGATGATCCCGGCCTTTTCCACAGCGATCTTCGCGATGGTCTCGCCCAGAAAATCCTGATGGTCGAGGCCGATGGCGGTGATCACCGAGACCGCCGGCGCCTCGACGACATTGGTGGCATCGAGGCGCCCCCCAAGCCCCACCTCGAGCAGCAGGATATCGGCCGGATGTTCGGCAAAGGCGAGGAACGCCACGGCCGTCGTCACCTCGAAGAAGGTGATCGGTGCTTCACCATTCGCCGCCTCGACACGGTCGATCAGCGCATGCAGGACATCATCGGATATCGCCTCCCCATCCAGCTCGATGCGCTCGTTGAACCGGACGAGATGGGGCGAGGTGTAGACATGCACATGGTAACCCGCCGCGCGCAGGATGGCCCGCATGAACGCGATGGTGGAGCCCTTGCCGTTGGTGCCGGCGACATGTACGACCGGCGGCAGGCGCTGCTCGGGATGGTCGAGGGCCGCCAGCAGGCGTTCCATGCGCCCCAGCGACAGGTCGATCAGTTTGGGGTGAAGGCGGTGCAGCCGTGCTACGGCTGCATCCACCGCCCGCGGATGGGCGGCCGCTGTTCCGACAAGCGTCATGGCAGGTGGGGTTTCGGTCCGGGCGGCTTATTCGGCGGCGCGCCGCTCACCATCATGGTCGCTTTCGCTCGCCTCCTCATCGCCTTTGGCGTCGCTGCTGGGCGCCTGCGGGCTGATGGAGGTTACCTCGGCAGTCGTGGTCGTCATATCCGTTCTGGCGGGCGTCTCGGTGAGTGCTGCCGGTTGCACGGGGGACGCCTGGGCCTGCGGCGCGCTGGCCTCATCCGGTAAGGGGAGGACGGGCTCCTTCGTCACCGGCGCCTTCTCGCCAGCCGGGGTGATCTCGTGCGGACGACGCAGCAGGCCGATCAGCCGGGCCAGGGTGTCGTGCAGTTCCGCGCGCGGCACCACCATGTCGACCATGCCATGATCGCGCAGATATTCGGCCGTCTGGAACCCGTCGGGCAGCGTCTCGCGGATCGTCTCCTGAATGACCCGCTTGCCGGCGAAACCGATCTGCGCGCCGGGTTCGGCAATATGGATGTCCCCCAGCATCGCGAAACTCGCCGAGACACCACCGGTGGTCGGGTCGGTCAGCAGCACGATGAAGGGCAGGCCCGCCTCGCGCAGCTGCTCGACCGCGATGACCGAACGCGGCATCTGCATCAGGCTCAGGATCCCTTCCTGCATGCGCGCCCCGCCCGAGGCCGGGATGGCGATCAGGGCCGCCTTCTGCAGCACCGCGAGCCTCGCCGCCGCGAGCAGTCCCTCGCCCACCGCCATGCCCATCGACCCACCCATGAAGGAGAAGTCGAACGCGGCCGCCACGGTCGGCTGGCCCCCGATGCGGCCATGGGCGACGACGATGGCATCTTGCCGGCCAGTCTTCGACTGGGCATCGCGCAACCGGTCAGGATAGCGCTTCAGGTCCCGGAACTTGAGCGGATCGGCGGGCACCCTCGGCAGCTCGATCGCGGTCCAGCCCCCCTCATCAAACAGGAGGTTCAGCCGGGCATCGACGGTCAGGCGCAGATGATGCCCGCAATGCGTGCACACCCGATGGTTCGCCTCCAGATCCCGATGGAAGATCATCGCCCCGCAGGAGGGGCACTTGACCCACAGGTTCTCGGGCACCTCGCGCGGGGCCACGAGCGCACGGATCTTCGGGCGGACGAAATCTTTCAGCCAGTTCATGTCAGCGCATGTGGGGACGCGCTGAAACGCTTCTAGTTGAGCGCCCCCACTTGCTTCTCACGGCTTGCGAAGCCGAGGCTCAGGCCGCCGCGCGCCAGTTGGCGTGAAAGCCGTAGGGGATGCGCCGGGGAAGCCGGATCGACGCCACCGGCCCGTCCTCGAGCGCCTGCGCATCGAGAATGACAAGCTCGGACCGGTCGATTTCCGCGCGGTAGAGGATGGCCAGAAGCCAGCCCTCGCCCTCGGCCGCCTCGGGGCCTTTCGGCACGAAGACCGGCTCATCGGGGATGGCATCGTCCGCCAGCTTCCAGGCCGCCCGCGCGCCGGTCTCGAAATCATAGCGGAACAGGCTGTCGGCCTCGAACGCCTGATCCTGCCCGCGCGGCGCCTGCCGGCCGAGCACGAAGCCGTAACGGTAGGCGCGCCCGTTGAAGCGATCGTCGATGCGCGGAAACTCGCATGACCGGTCATCGAGCTGGCGCACCTGGATCGAACCGCTCTCGAGGTCGAGGGTCCAGCGCCGCACATGGCCGACCGGCGGGGCCGAGCCCTTGGGCGCCCCGACCAGACGCGGGCCGTCATAGACCACCGCATCGAAATGCACCGCCTTGCCGTCGGCGCTCTCATGGGCGTTGAAGACGTGATAGATGAAATGCGCCTCGGTGCTGAAGGTGCGGTTCTCGCCCGTCTTGCGGTTGTGCAGGACGATATGGCTGCCCTTTTCGGGCTCCCAGGCGAACAGCCCCTCGCCCTTCATCATGCGCTTCATGTCCTGGGTTGTGGGCAGCACCGGAAACAGCGCGTAGTTCCGGGTCGTCGCGAAATCGTGCATCAGCGAGTGATAGGGCACGGGCACGCTTGTGGCGTGCACCAGCTCACCCTCCGGGCTCACCTCGGCATAGCTGACGCTGGCCTGCTTCTTGCGGAAATCGCTGGCGCCAAAGAACAGCAGCCGGCCGGTTTCCGTGTCGGTCTTCGGGTGGGCCGTCATCTTGTCGGCGAGCTTGCCGCCGAACTTCTCCAGCCCGCGTGTCTCCAGCGTCTCGGGATCGATCTCGGTCGGTGAACCGGCCTCCCAGAGGCAGTAGAGCTTGCCGCCATGCGGCCAGATATGGGTGTTGGCCGTGTTGCGATCGTCCATCTTCGTGAACATCGGCCATGTGGTGATCGGCCCGG
>CAZPBH010000006.1:7130-10934 GCA_964584645.1 uncultured Rhodospirillales bacterium
AGCCGCCATAGAGACCCCGGCCCTTCTTGCCTTCCTTCCTGAACTTGGCCGTCTCGACCCAGCGATTGGCGTAGCGCACCCGCCCGTCGTCAAAGAAGAAGGCGTGGATCATCCCGTCGCCGTCGAACCAGTGATATTCGCCGGGCGGCGGGTGCTGGGGGTTGGGCCCGTTGCGGTAGAACGCACCGTTCAACCCGCGCGGGATGTCGCCGGTGATTTCGAGCTCATTGTGATTGAAGCTGTCCTGGCTGAAGATCGGGCTGTAATTGCCCTCCAGAAAGCGGCTCGGTTGCGGAGCCTTGGCCATCTCTCCCTGTCCTTCTTGTTGTGGGTTCTTGCCTACAAGATATGGGCACCGAAGGCCGTGTCACAGCCGGTCTTGGCAAGAATCGGCGCCAGCCGCTCCCGCACCCCGGCGTCGAGCCTCCGATAGCGGTCGCGCAAGCCATTCAGGCACTTGACCTGATAGGGATAGGCGCCGCGCCGAAATGTGCCGCCCGGCACCTCGACAGCGGACTCCTTCCGGTCGGCCAGCACCGCCTCCTCATTGGCCAGAAGGCTGGGGAGATAGAACGTGCCGGCGAGACGCAGGAGATCCAGCACGGGTGCCGGAAGGGGTTCCTGCGCACCGGCCCAGTCGCCCTCGACGCCGGAGGCATCCTCCATGATGGCAAGCCAGGCGGTCAGTTTCGGGGCGTGCCGGATCATGATCTGCCGGCTGATACTCTGGGTGAACCCCTGCATGAGCTGGCCGTACCACGCGAAATCGGCGAGGCTGGGCCGGCTGCCGAACAGATAGTCCCGGTGATCGAGGAGCGCCTCGAAGGCCTTCAGGCAATCGAGATAGAACTGCTCGATCAGCCCGGCCGTGCCGGCCGAGACACCGGACCATGCGCTCATGCCGATCTGGCGCTCCACCAGCCCGGCAGCGCGGGCCTCGAGGTCCGGGGCAGTCAGCCCGGCGACCGGCCCGACCACCCACCGGCTGACCCATGTGACATCCTCGCCCTCGTGATAGCGGAACCGGAGAACCGTCTTGGGTGCGAGCTCGTCGGCCATATCCTCCAGCACGAACATCAGGAAGCGCAGGGCAGGATCAGCCGGCAGCACCGAACGGTCCTCCGGATGGCGTTCCTCCAGCAGCTCGGCAATCGGGGTCGAATCGACCACCCAGGTTGTCTCGTCCCCGGTTCCGTTGATCGGCAGTTTCAGCGCCGGCACCGTGACCGGGCGCGCGCCGCTCGACTCGATCGCCTGACGCACGCCCTCATCGCGCAGCACCCAGTCGAAGGCCAGGCGGCGATAGCGCATCAGCGCCCGCACCTTGATCGAGAAGGGCGAGGCGGGCAGACCGGCGAGTGTGTAGCGCTCCATGAACCTGCAGATGGGGCCCGCCCCACGGGCAGGAAGGAGTTGCTCATGCCCTCTTGCCGAAATCTCATGGGGTGCGCATCTCCGCCTCCAGCGAGGACCGGCAAGGTTCCGGACGAGACAGGGAGGCACAGGGGATCATGGGTCAGGTCGCCATCGACCCGCATCTGTTCGATTGGCCAAGCGAGGCACCCCGCCTGATTGGCGGCCGGCATCGCGAGACGGGCGAGATCGTCTTTCCCGCCCCCGACGATCCCGAGACCTGGGAGCGCATACCCCTCGGCACGCAGGGCACGCTCTGGACCTACACGGTTCAGCGCTTCGCCCCGAAAGCCCCGCCCTATCACACCGAAGAGACGCCCGAGAGCTTCCGGCCCTATGCCGTCGGCTATATCGAGCTGCCGGGCGAAGTGAGGGTCGAGGCGCGGCTGACCGATGTCGACATCGAGAACATCCGTATCGGCGCGCCCTATGAGCTCGTGTTTCAGCCGCTTTACGTGAATGAGGCCGGCGACGAGGTGATCGCCTGGTTCTTCCGCCCGGCCGCCCAGGCACAGGCTGCCTGAGGCGCCGTCAGGATCCAGAGGGGAAGGAGAGACCGTCATGGTCGATGTCGCGATTGTCGCCGTGGGCATGCACAAGTTCGGCCGCACCGACGGCGTGTCCGGCCTGCAGCAGGGGGCCGTGGCGGCCCGGCGTGCGCTGAAGGAAGCCGGTATTCGCTGGGAGGACATCCAGTTCGCCTATGGCGGTTCCATGGCGGCAGGCTATGCCGACAATCTGGTCGGTGAGCTAGGCACCACGGGCGTGCCGTTTACCAATGTCGTCAATGGCTGCGCCACCGGCGGTGCGGCCCTCGTTTCGGCCTACAACGCCATCGCCAGCGGCCAGTTCAGCCTCGGCATGGCCGTCGGGTTCGACAAGCACCCCCGCGGCGCCTTTGCCGTGCGCCCGAAGGACTGGGGTCTGGGCGAATGGTACGGCACCTACGGCATGGCGCTGACGACCCAGTTCTTCGGCATGAAGATCATGAAATACATGCATGATTTCGGGATCAGCGAGGCCAGCCTGGTGCGCGTGGCCGAAAAGGCGTTCGAAAATGGCGCGCGCAACCCGAATGCGTGGCGGACCCAGCCGGTCAGCTATGAGGAAATCGCCACCTCCCCGATGCTCTCCGACCCGCTGCGCAAGTTCATGTTCTGCAGCCCCTCCGAGGGCGGCGTGGCGCTGATCCTCTGCCGGGCCGATGAGGCGCACCGGTATACAGGCAAGCCCGTTCACCTGAAGGGTGTCAGCGTCCGGACCCGGCCGAAGGGAAGCTTCGAGGTGTTCGCGCCGTCAAAATCGGTCGAGGACGGGCCGGGCCCCTCCACGCTCGCGGCACGCTCGGCGATGGAGATGGCCGGCATCGGCCCCGAGGAGATCGGTGTCGCCCAATTGCAGGACACCGAAAGCGGGGCGGAGATCATGCACATGGCCGAGACCGGCCTGTGCGCGGACGGCGAACAGGAGCGCCTGCTGGCCGAGGGCGCGACGAAGATTACCGGAAGGCTGCCCATCAACACCGATGGGGGGTGCCTCGCCAATGGCGAACCGATCGGGGCGAGCGGCCTGCGCCAGGTGCATGAGATCGTCTTGCAGCTTCAGGGCCGGGCCGGCGAGCGGCAGGTGACCAACGGCGCGAAGGTGGGCTTCACGCATGTCTACGGTGCCCCCGGTGTTTCGGCCTGCACCGTTCTGGCCGCGTGACGGATGAGGAATCGGGCGGCTTGGTGCAATTCTGCAACAGGCTCCCCAAAAGCCGGTAATGACGTGGTCAGCCCCGGTCATGTGCGGTTGACGGCCGGTTGAAGAGCGGCCTTTTATCGCACCACTTCGAGACAGTACGCGACGTGATTCGTCACGCCCGGCCTGTCGATGAACGAATGCAACAGGGGTCCGGTCCTTCGGAAATAGAGGCCCCGATTGAGGAGGAATATCGCATGCAGTTGCGTCACCGTCTTCTGACGGCGGCTTCGGTCATCAGCCTGTCGGCCGCAGCCCTTGCTCCCACCGCCCAAGCCCAGAATGCGGCCAGCCAGGTTGCCCAGGATCTCTCGATCGAGGAGATCACGGTCACGGCCCAGCGGCGCGAGGAAGGCATCCAGGATGTGCCGCTGTCGGTCAGCGCCTTCGACTCGGTGGCGCTCGAACAGCTCTACACCCGCGACATTCGCGATCTGTCGGGCCAGGTGCCCACTCTCGTCATCAACCCCGTGTCGATCGGCCCCGGCCTCAGCCAGGTCAGCCTGCGCGGCGTGAACAGCCAGGACCCGGACAAGTCCATCGACCCCGGTGTCGGTATCTTCATCGACGGTGTCTATCTCGGCACCAACGCCTACAACCTTCTCGACAGCTTTGATCTGGAGCGGCTGGAAGTGCTGCGCGGCCCGC